>JAMONQ010000054.1 GCA_027065635.1 Campylobacterales bacterium
CGCTACCTGCCATATCCCCTACTACTACTGGACAGACAAGGTTTCCAAAGCTGTAGGCATCGACGGACGAAAAGGGAGCAGAAACACTCCTACCATAATCAACAGCGCATATCTTCATACATTTTTCTGGGATGCGAGGGCCAACTCGCTGGAGGAGCAGGCTCTCGGTCCGGTAGAGGCGAAAGCGGAGATGGATCTGGCGCCGCAGGATCTGGTAAAAAAGCTTCGCAAGATCGAGGGATACAGAGAGCTTTTTGAAAAGGCTTTCCCGGGTGAAGGTATAACAGAAGAGACGATAGCCAAAGCGATCGCAACCTTCGAACGCAGCGTCGTATCCAAAGAGTCCCCGTTCGATCGATGGGTAAAGGGAGACGAAAATGCCATAAGTGCCGAGGCTAAAGAGGGGTATGAGATATTTATCGGCCAGGGAAAGTGCAAATCGTGCCACAACGGCTTCAACTTCACCAACGAGAGCCTCAACAACATTGCACTCGGAGACAGCGATCCAGGCGCTTTCGTACTGAACGAAAATCCTATCTGGAGAGGCAGCTTCAAAACGCCTACACTAAGAAACGTAGCCGAAACATCCCCATATTTTCACGACGGCTCCGTGCATACGCTCGAAGAGGCGGTATATATCTGCGGAAACGGCGGCCGCTACAAGGACCTTCCCGGCCGCTCTCCCTTTTTCAGAGACAGAAGCTTGAGTATGGAGCAGGTAAGAAAAGTGGTCCGCTTTTTGGAGACTTTGACAGAGGAGAGACCGATGATATCGCCGCCGGAGAGTTTTCCGCAATAAAGCTGTCACTCCAGAGGCATATCGATCGGCTTGCCGTCGATACTGATACTGTTTTTCTCCCTCCAGTAGGACCTTATGCCGTCTTCGCCCTTTTTTATAGCCCATCGGTTGAGATCGTCCCGTTCACCTACATAGTCGTATAGCGGTACAGACATCCCGCAGGAGGTATGGACAAGGTCGACACGCATATCGAATATCTGGCGCACCCCTGGAAGCTGCGGGAAAAGAGAGATAAGCTCTTTCCACTGCGGATCTTTCTCGTAAATCGCTTTCGCCTCGCCGTAAAGACGCAAAATTTTCGGATCTCCCTCGAACGCTGTGAACATTATTGTCATTCTGGGGCTCTCCTGAAGATGTGCGGCAGTCTCGTTCGCACTTCCGGTGACGCTCAGCCAGGCAATACGGTTACTGTCAATGACCCTGAAGGTATCCATGCCCTTCGGTGATAGATTGACTCTCCCCTCCGGAGCCGCCGTAGCTACGAAAAAGATCTTTTGACTCTCGATAAACGCTCTGTGTTTGTCCGAAATCGCATCATACTTCTTTCCCATTTCCTCTTCTCCATGTTCGATTTGGAAAATTGTCGCATATCGCCCCTTACGCACAGATGAGGAGACTCTTTTCGCTATTATTATCGTAATAAAACCGCAACAGGGGGCTTCTTTTGAAAGTTACGGCTTTGCTTATGATCGTATCGACTCTTCTTTTGGCATCCGATATCGAAAAAGGGATAGAGGCTTACAAAAAAGGGGACTATAAAAGTGCCCTCTACCATTATGAAAGGGCGAGTCTTGACGGAAACAGCAGAGCGAAAACCAATCTCGCCTTGATGTATCGCTACTCAATAGGCGTCAAAAAAGATTTGAAAAAGGCGTTAAAGCTCCTTGAAGAGGCGGCAGAAAACGGCTACCCCAGAGCTCTTACACTGCTTGGCGGGATGTATGAAGAGGGAGTTGGTACAAGACGTGACATCAGCAAGGCTTTGAGTCTCTATGAAAAAGCCGCATCGAAAGGGTATACGGATGCGATGGTGCGGCTCGCCTACCTGTATGAAAACGAAGCAAAAACAGACAGGGGGTTGAAAAAGGCGCTCAAGTGGTACACCACGGCGGCAAAAAAGGGAAATATCGAGGCTCAGACGAATCTCGGGGCGATGTACGACAGGGGGCTTGGAGTGAAAGAGGATCCTTCACTTGCCGCCTTCTGGTGGGGAAAAGCCGCAAAAAGGGGCTCTTTGGAGGCCACCAACGCCCTTGGATACCTATACCTTCTTGGCAGAGGAGTCGAAAAGGATCCCAAAAGAGCTTTCGACCTTTTTTTAAAAGCCGCGAATATGGGCTCTTTGCAGGCTCGACACAATGTCGCCTATCTTTATGAAAACGGCCTAGGTATCGAAAAATCATGCAAAAAGGCTCTCACATGGTACAAAAGATCCGCCAAAGAGGAGTATACACCCTCCATGGTTAGCCTCGCAATGATATATCTAACAGGCGAATGCACGAAAAAAGAGCCGCAAACCGCCGTAGATCTTCTCAAAAGAGCCGCAAAAAGAGACGATCCGGCCGCACCGTTTCTTCTTGGGCAGCTATACGAAGAGGGAAAAACTGTAAAACAGGACTTCAAAGAGGCTGCATTCTGGTACCAAAAAGGGGCTGAAAGAGGCGATGTGCAGGCACAGTACAACCTCGGACTACTCTACTACAACGGTCTTGGAGTTCAAAAAGATCCGGTAAGAGCGGACTTCTGGATGAAGAAGGCAAAAGAGGGAGGGTTGAAAATTCCGGGCTCCTTGTAAGTGAAAAAAGTGTTTTTCCTGATGATTTTACGATAAGATATGAAAAAGGAGGGGCGCTATGAGAAATCTCGTCGTATGTGCCGACGGCACCTGGAACACACCTGAACAAAAAGAGAACGATATACCGGTCCCGACCAATGTCGTGAAGATATTCAACTGTGTAGCCAAGAGAGATGAAGAGGCAAAAGAGCAGCCAAAATACTACCATCCCGGTGTGGGAACAGACGGCAGATGGTGGCAGAAGCTTGCCGGAGGAAGTGTCGGAGTCGGTCTGGGCAAAAATATCAGAAGTGCCTACAAGTGGCTATGCGACAACTACCGGCCGGGTGACAGAATCTTTCTTTTCGGCTTCAGCCGCGGAGCATATACGGTAAGATGTCTAGCGGGCATGATCGGAAGATGCGGACTGCTCGATCCGAGTGGACTCGACGAGAGTCAAATATGGAGCCGTATCAAAACAGCTTACGACAACGGTTACCGCAAACGAAAAGAGAAAGAGGAGTGGGCAAAAGAGTGGGCCTTTCATAAAGAAGAGAAGATGGAGTGTGAAGATGGAAACAAAAGGAGCTTTATCCCCATCCATTTTCTCGGTGTATGGGATACGGTAGGTGCTTTGGGGATTCCAAACAACTTCGCCATACTGAATCTTCTCGATAATTTAAGAGAGTACTCTTTCCACGATACGGCACTCGGATG
>JAMONQ010000055.1 GCA_027065635.1 Campylobacterales bacterium
CGGGCACCGGCAGGCATACGCTGGCCGCATATATGATGCCGGAAGCGCAGGTGCTCCACGGTGACGATCCCAATCTCTGCAAGCAGATCGAAAACAACCCCCAGATAATTATCGACAACATTGAGTCCATAGACTCCTTTTCAAAGGTTTCACAGACGATACAAAATAGCGGTACGAAGATTGTCGCGATTGCCGAGGATATTTCCCGTATCGGATCATTCGAGTCGATTTTCAGTGTCAAGATAGCTCTGCCGCCGCTCAGTGAAAGAGAAGAGGATGTTCCGCTCCTTGCCAGAAAGTTTGCAGATGAAGTGACGATGATGTTCGGTGACAGAAGTGATGAGCCTTTTGAACCGGATATAGAGGCTCTCGATCTGTCACGAAACGCATTCTCTTTGAGACGTTCGGTATTTTTACAATATTTTGCGGCGAGGATGGGGAAAGAGGAGCTGCTGCAGTTGAACGAAGCCTACCTCTCTTCGAGAATGAGCGACGGTGATGATATATACAGAAAAGAGCTTTTTATTTATGAAGTTCCACTAATAAGGGCCGGTATGAGAAGTTTCAAGAGTCAGTTGAAAATGTCTCAGGCATTCGGTCTAAACAGAAACACTCTCAGAAAAAAAATTACAGAATGGAAGGAATATCTATGACAAAAACAGCATTTCTTTTTCCAGGCCAGGGTTCACAGGCGGTCGGAATGGGGAAATCGTTTATAGATGCGTCGCAGGATGCCGCGCAAATGGTTGAAGCGGCGAGCGACAGGTTGAAAATCGATATGAGAAGACTCCTTCTGGAGCCGAACGATATGCTGGAACAGACCAGGTATACGCAGCCAGCGATTCTTCTCGTATCGATGATCGCCTATACTCTTTTTAAAAAAGAGATAGAGGATATGCCGGCCTTTGCGCTCGGCCACTCTCTCGGAGAGTTTTCTGCCCTTGCGGCGGTAGAAGCGATCGACTGGCTCGATGCAGTCGAGCTGGTCCATCTGCGCGGAGATCTCATGCAAAAGGCGTGTGAAGGTATAGAAGCCGGTATGATGGTCGTGCTTGGTGTCGCCGACGAAGATGTAGAAGCGATTTGTCACGATGCGAGAGAAGAGGGCAAAAGAGTTTGGCCCGCCAATTACAATGCCGACGGACAGATAGTTATAGCCGGTATAAAGAGTGATCTCGTAAGCATAGAAGGTGTACTGAAAGATGCGAAGGCGCGACGGGTAATGCTGCTCAATATGTCCGTTGCGAGCCACTGTCCGCTTCTGGAGCCGGCCGTCGAACCGCTTGGTGAAGCTCTTGAGAGAGTCATGGGTGATCTGTTTGCAGCTCCGGTCATTTCTAACGTAACGGCAAGAGCGTACAACACCAAGAGCGACGCTATAGATCTGCTTGGACGTCAGCTCGTTTCACCGGTACTTTACAAGCAGTCTATCCGTGAGAACGACGATCTTGTAGACAGATACATAGAGTTCGGTCACGGTGCAGTCTTGAAGGGGTTGAACAGAAGAACTACCAAGAAGCCGACACTTTCTGTCAGCGACTACGATTCGCTCGCTGCAGTTTTGGAAACCGTGGCTCAGGAGCGCTGATGGTTATAGGAATCATGGGCGCCATGCCCGAAGAGATAGAGCCGATCGTTTCGAAACTGAGCAATGTAAAACGCCATGAAGTTGCAGACAATATCTACTATACCGCACTCTACGGATCTTTGGATCTTGTTATCGCCTACAGCAAGATAGGCAAGGTTTTTTCGGCACTCACCGCCGCTACGATGATAGAGCGGTTCGGCGTGCGGAAGATGCTCTTTTCTGGTGTGGCCGGAGCGATCAATCCCGAGCTCGCTATAGGAGATCTTATAGCCGCTACGAAACTCTGTCAGCACGATCTGGAAATCACGGCTTTCGGACACCCTTACGGTTATGTTCCGGAAGGTAAAGTTTTTGTGGAGGCCGATCGTAGTCTGCTGGAAATCGCCGCGGCGGTAGCCGGTAAGAAAGGTATCAAGCTCAAGCGCGGTATAGTGGCTACCGGAGATCAGTTTGTAGCCGACGAAGAGCGCAAAAGATGGATCGAAGAGACGTTCGGTGCCGATGCTCTCGAAATGGAGGGGGCGTCCGTCGCCGTAGTATGCGACGCCTGGAGAGTACCTTTTTTCATACTACGCGCCATCAGCGACGCGGCCGATATGGATGCCGGGTTCGACTTTGACACCTTTTTGGAAAGCTCCGCCAAAAAGAGTGCCGAGTTTATTTTCGCGATGTTAGATGAGATCGATCAAGCTAAGTAAGAAGATCCTGCGGGCGGCAGGCAGGGCCAATGCGACCTATAGACTCATAGAAGATGGAGACAGGGTGCTTGTAGGCTTGAGCGGAGGGAAGGATTCGCTCACTCTCGTACATCTGCTCAAACATATGCAGCGCAGCGCTCCTTTCGATTTCGAATTCAAGGCGGTGACGGTACGATACGGTATGCCCCAAGAGAGTTACGAATCGCTTGCGAATCACTGTAAGGAGTATTCGATTCCCCATGAAATCTACGATACCAATATATTTGAAGTGGCGCAGGATACGATACGAGAGAACAGTTCGTTTTGCAGCTACTTTTCGAGAATGAGAAGGGGCGCTCTGTATACCAAAGCCGAAGAGGGAGGATACAACAAGGTCGCTCTTGGACACCATCTCGACGATGCGGCCGAGAGCTTTTTCATGAATATACTCTACAACGGTACACTACGCTCCATGGCTCCGATATACAAAAGTGAGCGCGGTTTTCATGTGATCAGGCCGCTATTGTGGGTCAGAGAGCGTCAGACCAGGGCTTTCGTCGAAGAGAACGGTATATCAGCCATAGGTGACGAGGCTTGCCCGGCTATGCGGATGAAGGTGAAGATGCCTCATGCCAGGGAGAGTACGAAGGTGATGCTCGAAGAGTGGGAAGAGAGATTTCCGGATCTTTTCAAGAGATTCAAGGCGGCCTTTTGCCATCTGCAGCCCGACTCCTTTATGGACGAAAAGTATCTGAACAGGTAGGCCGTGCCGGCACGACGGCCGTAATGTGCTGTAGGCACTACGGAACGTCCGGACAGGCAAATCCGGTGTTAACGTAGTCGTCGGGGCTTCGCTCCGGCGGCGTATCAAGGAAATAAGGGCGCTGAAAGCTGATTGAGTGCTTTCAGAGCGAAAGGCCGTGCCAGCACGGCGGGCCTGCTGGGAGGAGCGTA
>JAMONQ010000056.1 GCA_027065635.1 Campylobacterales bacterium
AAAATCCGGTTATGAAATTTGAGATGAACTTATGTTCACCTAAAATGACAAGCAGTACTTTATCTATAATCGATCATTTTTCACTCCTGTATTAATCATTTCGAGTCAAAACAGTGCTACGACATCAAACGGATAAAATGCAAAGGAATATTAAATAATGGACTACAAGAAAAAACCGGCCCATAGCGAATCAGTCAACATCCCAAACGGCTACATACCTTTTAGCCATTTAGAGGACGATACTGTCGATCTGGGCAAATTGATACGAACTTTGCTAAAAAGAAAAGGTATTCTTTTCTCTACAATAATAGCGGCATTGTTATCTTCATTTGCATATATCTACTTTACCAAACCGGTTTATGAAGCCAAAGTTACTCTTGAAATCGGAAAAGAGTTGATTCCCCTTAAAGACGGTTCTCTTGTTACAAAATATTTCGATAGCGCCAAAAGGCTCAAACAGAGCATAGATATCAAATACGATACAAAAGGAAAATATAGAGAAAAAGGAGCGACAGCCTATATCAAAAGAGTTGAGACTCCAAAAAAGAGTGACGGTTTTATCACGATCGTCGCCTATGGAAACGACAACGGTTCCGCAGTTTCTTTGCTGGAGGAACCGATAAAAGAGATTATGGCCGACCATATGACATATTACAACTCATTGAAAGAGAAAAAAAACGATACAATCCATCAACTGCAAAAACAGATCGACTATAATCTCAACACGGTTCTGCCGCAGCTTAAAACATCATTGCAGCTGCTGCAAACCATCGAGCTCGACAAAATCAAAAAGCGTCTCGATCTGATCCGCTCGATCGACCTGAAAAAGATCGATAAAAAAATCGAGTGGATCAAAACGGAAAAAATTCCGGCTATCAAAAAAAAGATTCTTGAAACAGAAACGGAGATAGGCAAAAAAGAGAAGTCGATATCGACAATGCAAGAGCAGATCTCCAAAATAGCACACTCCGATCCGGCGTTGGCAGCTATGAGTGCCATGCAGGTAGCCACCCTTCAAAACGATGTTTCAAGACTCAGAATGCGGCTGATCGACTTCCGTTCGGAGATCAAAAAGCTGGAAGAAGAGACTATTCCGGATCTAAAAAAGGAGAAGACGCGGATTCTGGAGACAAAAATCCCCAACCTCGAAGCAGAAAAGGTACGACTCGAAAAAGAGACTATTCCGGCAAAAGCTTCAGCAATAAAAAAGATTGAAAGTATCACAATACCACAGTTGGAAAGTACAATCAAGCAGATTCGCACTTCAATGGAGGAACCGTATCTGGTTATGACAAAAATACTCGGAAAGATCTATACCCAGGAAGAGCCTGTAAAACCGAAGAAAAAGCTCGTAATCGCCGGCGCATTGATAGCCGGGACGGTGCTGGGAGTGATTCTTATACTTTTGATCGAATTTATCGGAAAAAAGCCGGAGGATGAACCGTTATGAAAACCGCTCTAATACAACAACCTTTTAATATCGACAAAGAAACGACACGCGCTAAAACCGTCGAGATGGTCTCCAAAGCTGCTCAACTCGGTGCCGAACTTGTAGTTCTGCAGGAGCTGCACCAGGGACCGTACTTTTGCCAGTACGAGAGTACCGACCTTTTCGGCTTGGCCGAGGGTTATGAAGAGGATATAGTGTTTTGGAGCGAAATAGCGAAAAAAGACTCTGTAGTGCTGGTCACCTCCTTGTTCGAAAAGCGCGCACCCGGACTCTACCACAACACGGCGGTCGTCTTCGAAAAAGATGGTTCCGTCGCAGGTAAATACCGCAAGATGCACATCCCCGACGATCCCGGCTTCTACGAAAAATTCTACTTCGCTCCAGGCGACCTCGGCTTCGAACCCATAGATACCTCCGTAGGCAGGCTCGGAGTGCTGGTATGCTGGGACCAGTGGTATCCGGAAGCTGCCAGACTCATGGCACTAAGAGGAGCGGAAGTTCTTATCTACCCGACCGCAATCGGATGGTTCGATGCCGATTCGGAAGATGAAAAGAGGCGCCAAAGAGATGCGTGGATCACAGTACAGCGCGGGCACGCCGTCGCAAACGGGCTTCCGCTGATCGCCGTCAACCGTGTCGGGTTCGAAAAAGACAAAAGCGGTGTGCTGGACGGGATACGTTTCTGGGGAAGCAGCTTCGTTTGCGGACCACAGGGGGAGATAATTGCTCAGGCTTCAGAAGAAAAAGAGGAGATACTCTTTTGCGATATCGATCTGGCACGCTCGGAAGAGGTGCGGCGCTGGTGGCCATTTTTGCGCGACAGGCGCATAGACGCTTATGAAGGACTATTAAAACGCTTCATCGACTGAAGCGCTCGTAAAACCACATAAAAGCAAACATCAGCCCCGGTGTCTTCACCTTCGACTCATCATAGAGGAAACCCCTGGACTCAGAAAGCGGCAGCTCGACTACCTCGATGGACTCCATCTCTATTCCGCCGCCGTCTCCCACTCTCATGGAGTCATCCACCATTGCGAAGTAGAGAGTCTGCCTGGAACCTGCAAACCCTACGGAGGTATAAAAGGAGGTGATCCGCTGGAGTTTTTCAGGTGCTATTCGATAACCGCACTCCTCTTCGATCTCTTCGGCGGCTATCCGCTCCAAAGAGAGCTCCTTGTCTACGATACCGGCACACAGCTCGTATGTATGCCCCTCCTTGTTGTGCGTATATACAGCCGGTCGAAACTGCCTGACCAGAACAAAGGCATCTTTTCGCTCATGGTATATCAGTACGGCAACACTATCGTGAGCCTGCACTATCTCCCAGCTTTTATCGATACCGTCCTGGACATATCTTGCAAGTGCCGGGCGTACAAATCGTGAGCTTTCAAGCGGCTCTATCCTGAAGTTTTCTATCAACCGCCTATCCTCGTATCCTTTTCAAACGGCATCATAGCCTGCGACAGATCGTCCATAACCGTAGGTGTCGCATTCGTATCCACAGCCTCTTTGAGCTCCTCTTTCATCCGGGCGGCGTACTTCAAAAACTCTTTTCTGGTTTTTCCGTAGATGGTCTTCTTGGCTATCCTGATGACTCCGAGAGGATTTACCGGACGCCCGTTTTTGTATAGCCCGAAGTGCAGATGCGGCCCTGTACTCATTCCCGTAGAGCCGATATACCCGATCACCTGCCCCTTTTTGACATACTTGCCGCGTTTTATTCCTCTTCTGAATTTGTGAAGGTGCGCATAAAGC
>JAMONQ010000057.1 GCA_027065635.1 Campylobacterales bacterium
GTCATACTCGAACCGGGAACATCACTACACGAGATTCTGAGACAGCAGACGATACGTGTAAACGCTCTGCACCATCAGGCTGTCGATAAGGTGGGAGATGGGCTAATACGCTCTGCCTTCGATCGAAACGGAATAATTCAGGCGATAGAGTCGAAAGAGAGCGGGAGTGTTCTCGGATTGCAGTGGCATCCTGAGTTCATGCCGTATCAGTGGCACAGCCGGCGGATATTCGCCTCCTTCGCAAAAAAGGCGAAGAGCGCCGGCGATAGGAATTGATCGCAGTTTTATAACGTCTCCGTCATCTTTTTCAGCGTTATTTCGACACACTCTTGCAGCGCATCTATGTTGTAGCCCCCTTCAAGCATGAAAATCGCCGGGGCGTCGGATGCTTTTAAAATTGCATCCACGATACGCCCTACTCCTTCGGTAGTGACCGCTAACCCGGCGAGAGGATCTGCTTCGTGCAGATCGTACCCGGCCGATACGAGCAGTATATCCGGGCTGAAATCGTCCAGAATGGGGCCGAGCCTCTCTTCGTAGAGAGGTACCACCAGATCGTCGCCGCTTCCGGGTGCAAACGGAAAGTTGAAGGTCGTTCCGACTCCTTCTCCGCTCCCTCTTTCATCGCTGTTTCCGCTTCCCGGATATGCCGGAGACTGGTGTGTCGAGAGGTAGAGTACGGATCCGTCGTCGTAGAAAATATCCTGCGTACCGTTGCCGTGGTGTACGTCGAAATCGATTATGGCTACCTTTTGGTAGCCTCTTGTTTGAGCGTAACGTGCTGTGACGGCTATATTGTTGAAGAGACAAAAGCCCATCGCTTTCGATCTCGTAGCGTGGTGGCCCGGCGGTCTTATACCGCAAAAGACCCTTTTTGCAAGTGCGTCCGTTACCGCATCGACGGCGACTATACCGGCTCCGACTGCAGCCAGTGCGGCATCCCATGACTCTTTTACACACACGGTATCGGCATCTATCGGCTCCAGGGCTTCGCAGTGGGCTCTTACGTTTTCGATGTGCTCTAGTGTATGCACCGTCTCTATAAGTTTGGCGGATACCTTGACGGGAGACAGATGTATGAGTGACTTTTCCATCGGCTTGACGGCCCGCTGGAGAGCGAGCATGCGCATGGCTGACTCGGGGTGCCACTCACCGGTATCGTGAAGCGCGAAAACCGGATCGGATATATATGCGACTTTCATAGTGACTCCTTTGCGGATCTTTTTTTAAGTATAGCAAAGCATATGAGGCGTTGTGCAATCTCTTTCGACCTATTGACCGGTGTTTATCCTTCGGTATCTTTATCGTGGTAGAATTGTATGGAGTTTTGGAAGCTGGGATATGGCGGAAAGGAGAAGAGCGTCAGTGGAGTATGATATAGTCAAATCGATATTTATCACTATAGTGCTCGGTTTTATCATCGGGATGCATCGCTCCATGACATATATCTACCGTAACGAGCAGCCGATCGCCGGATCGAGGACATTCGCACTCATCGCACTGCTCGGATACCTCTCTGGTTGGCTTCAGCAGTATGTTCCGGGTTTTGTTCTCGTCTCTCTGTCGGTTTTCGGTATATTGACAGCCATCTCCTATCTGCTGAAAGTTCAAACTCTCAAGAAGCTGGGTATGACTTCCCAGGTAGCGGCACTGGTCACTTTTTTCCTGGGTCTTATGGTCTGGTTCGGATTGGAAAATTACGCTATTTCCATCGGTGTCATCATGATAGTGCTTCTCGAGATAAAGCCGAGGCTGAAGCGTATCGAGTCTCATATATCGGCCACGGATATCAATGCCGTCGTTTTACTTCTTGCCATGAGTTTCGTTGTACTTCCGATACTTCCCGACGAAATGTTGGGGCCATATAAGCTTTTCAACCCCTACAAGACATGGCTGATGGCGGTGATCATAGCCGCTATTTCGTTTGTCGGCTATATCGCCATCAAGATATTCGGTCAAAAACACGGTCTCTTTTTGACAGGTGCCGCCGGCGGACTGGTCTCCTCTACGGCAGTATCAGTTTCGCTTTCGAGGATGTATCAAAACAGGGTCAATCTTCTTGACAGCTATGCCGGCGGTATAGCTGTCGCTTGTACATTCATGTATTTGCGCGTACTTTTTGAGGCGTTCGTTATATACCCGGAGCTGGCAGCGAGACTTGCACCGGCATACCTTGGGGCGACAATCGGAGGTCTCGTTTTCAGCTACTACTTCTATACACGTTCCGAAGCGGCCGATATAAATATCGAAAACGAATCGATCGGAAAAAATCCGCTGCAGCTTAGCGAAGCTATAAAATTCGGGTTTGTTTTCGGAATCATTTACGGTGCCATCTCTTTCGTACAGACAAGATACGGAGATGTAGGTGTATACTTCGTCTCGTTTCTCTCCGGGATCACCGATGTAGATGCGATAACCCTTTCGCTGAGTCAGCTCGCGAGAGACTCGAGGCTTTCCGAGACATCTTCGATGATCGGTATCGTTATAGCTTCCGTAACCAATTCGCTGGTGAAGCTTGTCATAGTTTTTTGGCTCGGAGGAGCCAGACTCGGCTGGAAGCTGTCGCAGTTTTTTCTTTTGACGCTCGGTATCATGCTGGCCGGCCTGCTGATCTTAAAGAATAGTCTCTTTTGAGCGGCTCAATCATTTTTGTTCTTGACTTTGGCTTTGCAAAAGGCATATAATCTCACCAGAAACGAAAAAGTGCAGGTCAAGCGGTAAGGTATGATTCGAAAAGTTTTCAAAAAGAAGCGTCAAAACGGCAAAATAGAGGCTTTTATAAAAAAGTACAATATCCCGCGCGAATTTCTTTCGGTAAACAGAAAGTCTGTTACCAAAGCTCTTCTGGTCGGAATATTCATCGCTTTCATACCTATGCCTTTTCAGATGCTCGCTGTACTTGCCCTCACTCCTTTTATAAGGTTCAATATTCCGATAGCGATCTCGATGGTATGGCTTTCGAATCCCTTTACGATGCCTCCTATGTACTATATGGAGTATCTTACCGGAAACTGGCTGCTCGGAATGGAGCCGCTCGATGATGTACAGATGAGTATGGAGTGGTTCCAGTCCCATCTCGACGATATATTCATCCCTCTTTATGTAGGGACTCTTTTCTACTCCGTTACGGTTTCGGTGGTGGTATACTATCTCGTCAACTGGCTGTGGATCCGTTCGGTAAACAGAGAGCGCAGA
>JAMONQ010000058.1 GCA_027065635.1 Campylobacterales bacterium
ACAATCCAGGCAGCCTTTTTGGTAGAGGCGAGAGTCCTCTCTTTTCCGACAAAAAGGCGATGAATATCAACGATATAGTCACTGTCGTGATCGATGAAAATATTCTCTCATCTTCGAGCGGTACCAAAAGTATCGCAAAGACGACGACGGACAATCTTGGCGGCGGTGTAATGACTTCAGCCGGGGGCGGCGGTTTGATGGACAATGTAGCGAACCAGGTAAACAAACTTGCCAACATAGGTTTCAATATCGATTCCAGTGTCAATTTTAACGGCTCGGGCTCTCACCAAAGAAGCGAAAAGTTTACGACAACCATCTCGGCAAGGATTATCAAGGTACTCGAAAACGGCAACTATTTCATCGACGGCAGGCGTGCTATGCTCATCGACGGGCAGAAGCAGGTACTGCATGTATCCGGTGTAATACGCCCGGAAGATATTACGCAGACCAACCAGATCGACTCCAAATATATAGCCGACGCGAAAATACTCTATGAGTCGCAAGGTGATGTAAAAGAGGCGACGCAGCAAGGGTGGGGCACCAGGATCGTAGAGTCGATCTGGCCGTTTTGATAGCAGTTTGAATTGAGGAGTCTTTTACTCAGACAACCAAGGGTACGGCTTTTTGCCGTAGCTTTATTCGGACTGTATCATCGCCATGGCTCCGACCACTTCATTATCGCGCTTCAAGGGAACCGTTTTTATACGTATATAGTACTTTTTCCCATCCTCCGTCTCGATTAGAGCACCGCCAGCAATACTCTCTTTTTGAGATAGAGTCTCTTTGAAAAGTGTAACGATCCATCCATCTTTAAGTCTGTTCAGATCTCTAAACGACTCACTCTTCTTGTCTATTCCAAGTTGAGTCAAGGCTGTTTCGTTGAATAGAGTCATCTGGAGGTCTGTATCGAAGTATACAACTCCGGCAGGAAGGTATGAGAGCAGAGTCTCAAGCTGTTTCGCCCTCTCTTCGAGCTCTTTTGTTGTGGTGGTGATAAGATGTGCAAGGGCTCTTTGTATTTCGCTGCTCTCTTGATCGTGAAAAATCATGCAGACTGACTCGGTTTTGGAAGAGTTTCCTTCGCTTAGCCCTATGACACTGCACGACTGGTTCTGCAAGCACTTTTTCCCATCTTTGCTGACAAACTCGCCGTAGCCGAAAAAACCGCTTACCGAAGCAGTATCCGCAAAAAGTTCCACCTGCTTTGCACTTATCTCTTTTAAGAGCCTTTTCCTGCCCGTTCCGCAGAATATGAAAAAACTCTCGATATTGGTTTCGTCGAATATCTTCATACCGCAAGATGAAACGGAGTCTATCTCGTAACGATCGAGATAACCGAATTTACATTGGGCCCCTTCCGGTACATTGCCGGTAAATACCAGTGCTTTGTCCTTTGTGACAGTTACCGCGTTTCTGTTGAGAATACACCCTTCATGCTCGAAAACGAGTGAAATTTCAAATCCTGTACGCGGAAGATGCTCGATATACTCTTCGCCGAGATAGTGTCTGCAAAAATCTACGGCGTTTTGTCCGTTTATTTCGTATACCCTGTTTTTGACTGCCCGGCTGATTTTAAACTCCGATCCGACAGTCTCCCACTCACTCATGTAACCGGTCTTGACATTCAACTGCTTGCCGTTTAACGCGACTCCTACCGCCCCTTTGGAGAGGATCTTTTCTCCATGGATCACGAATGTTTCGAAAAACTTGCCGTTGTCAGCCGCGACTCCTCCGCATACAGGTATATCGGGAGCTGTTTTGAAGACCCCTTGTATAAAGTCGTCAGGGTTTACATAGAGGCCTTCTGTAAAGAGCATGAGCAGTGCCGTATCCTTTTTTGCAAGTTTTTCGGCGAGAATCTCTCCGGCCTCCATACTGTTTTCCGGTGTTACGGCATCTACGGAAAAGGATGAAAGTCTGGTTTTTTTGAAAGTGGTTATGGAGATGAGTGTTTTGTGTAGTGTCAGCTTTTCGTTCGAAATTTCACCTGCCGTAGAGGTGCCTACGATTATAGCCTCCGGAAAAAAGACTCTAACCTCTTTTAGAAGCTTCTGGACCATTGTGCGCGAAGAGTTTCCGGTAAATATCTGTATCAGAACCGACTTCGCTCTGTTTATCTCATCTATTGGCAAAAGGTGAAATGACAATGCCGATTCATAGAAGATATTGTATGTCTGCATGGCACCCTTCTGCACAACTGTTTTGCGTACTATCGGCATTTTCAGCTCTTTTGTTTAACGTTTGTGAATAAAAACGGTACTATCTTTTAGTTTTTCTTTTCTATATACTATACTACTTTGATTTTTCACTTTCTGGAGGTAGCGTGACCGTCGAAATAGAAAATATCAAAATAGATATGGATTCGATCAGCAGACTCTATCCTGCCGCTATCATCGAGTATGCCGACAAGACTGTAACCCAGATCTCGCTTGAGTGGTACGACAGGATGGCAAATGACGATGTGAAGCTGCTCGATTATGCGATCTTTTTTCATTACAGGGACGAAGAGCGAGCGCCGGAAGTCTTCAGATATGCGACCAGAGAGGAGCTGGATGAAGCCATATCATCTCTGGCGGCCAAACTCGGCGGTTAGGAGAGACGGTTTTTAAAGTCTTCGTACCCGAATTTCCGGACTATTTTCAACCGGTTTTCTTTGGTCCAGATTGCTATCGACGGGTGGACTACGCCGTTGAATGTGGTGCTTTTGACCATAGTGTAGTGGATCTGATCTTCAAAGAGGATCTTCTCTCCGATCTTCAGCGGGGTATCGAAACTGTAGTCACCCATGATGTCGCCGGCAAGGCATGTATTGCCGGCGAGACGGTAGGTATATGGCTTTTCTCCCGGCTTGCCAGCTCCGCGGACCTCGGCACGATACGGCATCGCCAGGGTATCCGGCATATGGGCTTCTGCGGAGACGTCGAGTATGGCTATGTCGATTCCGTTGTGAACGATATCGAGTACCGAAGCGACAAGCGGACCGGTCTGCCATCCGACAGCTTCCCCTGGCTCGAGATAGACTGCGACACCTTTATGACGTGCTCTGAACTCTTGGATAACCGCTATCAGACGCTCAACGTCGTAATCTTCTCTTGTTATATGGTGTCCTCCGCCGAAGTTGATCCACTTCATCTGCCCGATATAGTCCCCGAAACGGCTCTCG
>JAMONQ010000059.1 GCA_027065635.1 Campylobacterales bacterium
CCACCTGTTCGTTCGAACCTGAGGAGAATGAAGCGGTCGTTGATAAAGCGATCGCAAAGAATCCCGATATACAGGTGGCTCCTATCGATCTGCCTTTAAAAAATATTCGCAAAGGACTCACATCCTGGCGCAAAAAAAGATTTCACGGCTCAATCACCGATACTGTGCGAATTCTTCCTACAGATAGGATGGAGGGGTTCTATCTTGCGAAACTCGTGCGTAAATAAGTTACGTTAAGAAAAAAGAGCGTAAAATGGTGACGGCTGCATATACAGAGGTCCCATGGACATACCGTTACACTCGGGATCGATATCGGATACAGGTAAATAGAAAATTATGATTTCGCTGAAACTTCTGTTTTTCTCTCTTTTTTTTCTTTTCTTCGGAGCTATCCACTATCTCGCCCATAGAAGAATAGTCAAAAAGATGCATATATCGGCACCGTCGAAAAGAGTACTCGATATTTTCCTGATTCTGAACTTTTTAGGAAATATCGGATATGTCGGTGCAAGGTACGCCGTCGATATCCCCAAGCCTCTGTACGCACTCTTTTCGATCAGTATCGGGGTCGGCTTCATCATTCTCATATTCCTCGTATTTTACGAACTGCTGCATCTTCTTCAGCGCCGGATTCCCTTTAGAGACGACAGACGCATACTCTTCAAAAGGGTAAGCGACGCGGCATTTCTGAGTGCCGCAGCCGGTGTGACTGGCTTATGTATCTATGAAGGAAGCAAGCGGCCGGCGATCAGGAGAGTGGATATTCGACAAAACAGATTCGGTGGCGAAAGCTACAAGATTGTCCAGATCAGCGATATGCATATCGGCGGTCTCATAGAGAGAGACTTTGTAAAGGAGAGCGTAGCGCAAATCAACGCTCTAAAACCGGATCTCGTCGCAATAACAGGCGACTTGACCGATCTGCCAGTAAAAAAAATAGCCGACGCCATACAGGAACTTGCGAATATCGAGAGCAGGTTCGGTACATTCTACGTTCCCGGGAATCACGAATATTTCCACGGTATAGAAGAGACTCTCACTTTTATCGAAGATCTCGGTATAGAAGTGCTCGGCAACGAAGCCAGAAACATCGGTCCGTTCTGGGTTGCGGGAGTATACGATCTTTTCGGTTTCCGCTACAGGAAATTTTTTCCCGATATCGAAAAAGCGACCGCAAATATTCCGGATGGCGCTACTACGCTGCTGTTGGCGCATCAGCCCAGATTTGTAAAGCATCTGGAGCGATTCAAGCCGTCGTTGATGCTTTGCGGTCATACCCACGGAGGGCAGATCTGGCCGTTCGGCTATCTTGTGCGCCTACAGCAACCATATCTCAAGGGACTTTACAGGATGAGTGAAGAGAGCTATATATACGTCAATAGCGGCATAGGCTTCTGGGGACCTCCGATGCGCCTCGGAACAAGTGCCGAAATCACGCTGATAGTGTGGAGCTGAAGTTCACTATTCCTTGAGAGAATCTGCCTTTTTATTAAGTAAATATTATTTTGCTAAACATATGTTTCTCTATGACGATTAGTTCAGTATAGAAAATCACTCAAGGTAATACCATATGACGAGATCACTCTTCTTCCGCATGAGAGCGGTACACTGGATAGGAATCGTTCTGCTTATAGTAAACGCCATCTTCTTTACGGACAACCCAATAGGATCGGCGATACAGTTTCTGATCGCACTTGTCATTCTGGTACATGACATAGACGAAAAGATCAACGGTGTCGATATAGCAAAAAAGACGATCGGTTATCTCAAGGATATGAAACTCTCAGAACCTTTGAGTATCGATGCAAGATTCAGCAAAGAGTATGAAGAGCTTGTAGAGGCAGTGAACTCATTCAGAAGCAAGATTCTCTCCGTAATCGATATCAACGACCTCATCGAGGAGGCTGACCGTATCACCGGGAAGATAGACAACTACTCGCAATCGATAGAGAGGCTGATGCAAGAGACGGACAGACTCTCTGAAAATATCGTCGACTCTCTTGCAGTGGCCGAAGAGGAGAGTGAAAAGAATATCGCCTACTCCGAAAAGCTGCAAGAGGAGATTGTCGTCTCGAACGAGATGATCAAAGTGGCCCAGAACGATATATCGATACTTAACGGCGACATAAATACCCAGTTCGAAAAGAATATCGATGTAAGTTCACAGCTCCACAGCCTGAGTGAAACGACAGCTCAGATAAAAGATGTCCTTGGAATCATCTCCGACATAGCCGATCAGACAAATCTACTCGCACTCAACGCCGCAATCGAGGCGGCCCGGGCCGGTGAACACGGAAGAGGATTCGCGGTAGTTGCAGACGAGGTCAGGAACCTTGCCGAAAAGACCCAAAAGAGCCTTGGAGAGATCAATATCACGATCAACACCATCGTCCAATCCGTAGAAGATGTCAGCGCACGGGTGAAAGAGAATGCCGAGTCGATGCAGAAGCTGGTCGAGATCAGCGAAGACTCGTTCGAAAAGATGAGCGGCGCGAACGAAAAGATAGAGAAGATCAACAAACTCAGCAAAGAGGATACCCAAAACTCCAGAATCATCGACGAAGAGGTGGCAAAAGCGAAGCAGCTGGTCGAGAGTCTGACGGCAAAACTGAATGAAGATACAAAAGCTATCTACGAAAATCACAGACTCGTAGAGAGTCTCGTAGGAAAGATCCACAATCTGAAGCAGCATCTATCGACACTCTGATAAAATTTCGCCCTCCATTAATCTCTACATATCGGAGCCGAGGATCTCCTCCGGAACCTCCATGCTCTCTTTCGTCTCCTCCGGTATGAAGGCGAGAAAAGCGGAGAGAGCCTCTATTTCCTTCTCGCTCAAAGCCCTGGCATACGGTATCATCATCTCTTTTCTGCTTCCCTTCGCCTTGCCCGACTTAAAATCGTGCAGACGTCTTGCAAGATACTCTATCGGCTTTCTTGCAAGCTTCGGATAACCGTTTATACCTTCACCCAAACTACCGTGACACCCGTAACAGCCGTGCTCGATATAGAGTCTTTCGCCATCGCTTTTCAAAGAGGCGTCGGCACATACCAGTAAAAGCGGAAAGAAAAACAGAGACACGATACTACTTTTCACGAAGCACCTCTTTTTTAATCTCTTTCAGATCGATATCTCCTCCGCCATAGAGCGCATATTCGAGCTTCTCGATCCACGGTTCGAACTTCCTTGAATCCTTCAGAACAAGAAGCTTCAGAAGAGACTTCGCATCTTTACTCGCTTCTACCGCCTCTATCCAGTCGTCTCTGCTCTCTTTTTCTGCGAGACGACCCTTTTTCAACTTTACGGCGACAAGTGCGCTGATCCAGCCCGCTGCAAACACAAGAAGGTATACAAGAAGACTCTTTAAAGCCTCCAGAGGCGACTTTAGAGGCGCAGGTGAACTCTCGCCGTCAATCAAAGATGCTCTATCTACCGGTACCACTTCTATCCTCACCGCCGGCTCGTCGATAATATAGATCTTTCTCTTTAGAGTATCGAAAGCTCTCAGACGGATAGCCGGCAACCGATACCCTTTTTCAGATACGAGTGCATACCTAAAAAGAGCCTTCGTGACGATTCCTCTTTTTGTATATTTCAACTCTATCTTCGGTTTGTCGGCAAAAATCTTCACTCCGTCGATTTTCGGCATCCACTCTCTGTCAACGATATCGGGAGCATATCCAGTCCCGTTTATCTCTATATCGATATAAAGAGGCTCGAAAGAGTCCACTCTCGTTTTTTCCATATGCCGTTTAAGCTTGAAATTGCCGACTATATCAGTATCGACAGGGAGATTTTTCACCTCTACCCTCTTTGAGGGGATCTCTTCATGGATATCTTCCGTCTCCACCGCTTTGACGTTGTAGCGGCCGCCGGTAAAGGCGGTAGTGAGCAGTTCATCATTTCCGCGACGCACCAGTAGGTCGAAATCGATCGTAAGATCACCGCTCTTTAGCGGAAAGAGCAGATAGATATATCGCTCTTTACGGGCATGATACCCCTCATCTACCTGCTTGTCCAGTCTACGGACGAAAAAAGATCCGCTATTTTTGATGGAGAAATCAAAAAACATTACCTTCGAAGAGTCGGTCTGGTTTATATCGAAGGTGACAACGAACGGCTCTTTCAGATATAGTGAACGTTTTGAAATGTCGAGGCTGTAGCGGTAGTCCAGCGCCGACAAAGGAGCGGCAAGCAAAAGCATATGCAAAATGAGCAAAATCTTACCAGGGCCTGCGTTCATTGACATATCCTTTGTTTATGAGTTCATAGGCTTTCGATCCGATCGGATGTCTCAATATACCCTGCGTGGCGGATACCGATCTGTTTTCCGGACTCTTCCTGGCACTCTTTCCGCCTCCTCCTGTAGCACCTGAGCCCTTTGACTCTCTCTTTTTTCCGCTATCGTCTCTTTTTGTACCGGATGAGACTCGGGACGATTTTGGACTCATCTTTGCCGAACGGCTCTCAAGCCTCTTTTTCCGATCTTTCAAAAACAAAGTCGCAGCCAGATTTTCGAGTGTATCGGCATCCGGTTTGAGCTGCAGGGATTTGATATAGAGTTTTTGGGCCCTCTTGTATCGATCGATCTTTACGGCACAGTTACCCAGATCATAATAGATAGCAGCTTTTACGGCCGGATCTTCACTCCTTATAGACGAGAGTATCCGGGCCGACTCTTTATATGCACCGACCTTGTAAAGTGCCGAAGCCTCCGCGAAAGAGCGCTGCAGTGAAGGCTCCTTTACAGCTTTGAAAGTCGCCAAGGAGCGGTTGAAATCTCCATTATGGTAGAGATCGTATCCTTTTTGAAGCTTCAAAAGCTCCAACACTCCCGCATCCGTCGGCATAGCACCGACAGCTATAACCAGAAGCGGTACCACACCCCTTTTAAACGGAATCTCCACGACAGACAGAAGATACAAAACGAATGCGGCAAGAAGAGGAATCCAAAAGAGCTCTTCAGTCTCGACTCTGACAGCCCGGCTCGAGAGGATCTCATCATCGCTCAAGGCCTGAAGCAGCGATTCTGCCGCATCCTCGGCCGAATCACTGTCTATGAAAAGACCGCCGGTCGATTCGGCAAGTTGTGCAAGAGACGGATTTTGCATGGAGATGACCAGCCTGCCCTCTTCATCACGGATAAAGCCTCCCCCTTTTTTGGGTATTGAAGCGCCGCTTTCGGTGGCTGCCGCCACACCGTAGATAGTGATCTTTTTCTCCCTGCACAGACGGATCGCATCAGAAAGGTCGTGTTCGTCACCCCCGTCACTGAATATAACAAGCCTTTTACGCTCTTGCGGCAGATCTGCTACACTCTCGACAAGTGCGCCGATATCGGTACCGCGGGTGATGATGAAGTCCGGATTGATCGATAGAAGTGCCGTCTCGACGAGTCGATGATCCATAGTGGCCGGAGAGAGTATGAGAGTGTTTGTCGTAAAACCGAATAACCCGTATGGATGAACGCTATCTTTTTGCAGAAGAGTTCTGATCACCTCTTCGGAGTAGGCGAGTCTCGACGGTTTTCTATCTGTCGCCCGCATGGATGCTGACAGATCGAGTGCGAGATATACCGGCTCCGCACTGATCGTCTCTGTTTCCGAAACACTCTGCAATACGGGTCTTGCAAGAGCGACCACCATCAGAATCAGTGCACCGGTTTGTAACGACCTGACAAATCTTCCGCCCGATGATGAAGCGATTACGATACTTGGGTGAAGCGGCGATGCGCTCTCCTTTTCTCTGCGCAAGAGAAGAAACAGAAGCGAAACAGGCACAACGAGCCAGAATGCCCACGGATTCATAAAGCTCACCATCTGCCTCCGGCAAACAAAGCTCCGCGTGCCATCCTGACAAACAGCAGCAAAAGTGCAATCGCCACCAAAAAAAGATAAAGAGGCTTTCTGTTTACCCTATCTTCCGAAGGAAGCGGGCTCGGCTCGAGGGAGTCGATTCGCTCATAAACAGCCTCGAGCTCTTTTGCGTTTGTAGCGCCAAACATCTCTCCGCCGGTCTCCCTTGCTACTCTTTTCAGCAAGGATGAGTCGTAGTTTCCAGGTTTGCCTATCCCTATAGCGTAAATCTTTACCCTCTTCATTCTGGCCTCTTCCACTGCCGATGCCAATGAAACAGAACCGGAGTTGTGGCGCCCGTCAGTAAGCAGTACTATCACCTTTTTATCGGCGTGAACAAAACCGAGAGAGCGAAGCGCCTGTGATATCCCCTCTCCTATCGCCGTATTTTGACCGGCGATTGAGACATCTACCATCTCGAGAATCTGCTTCAGAGCCTTTATATCGTAAGTGACCGGCGAAGCGGTAAATGCGAAAGTACCGAAAATCACCAGACCGATGTTGTCGTCGAAACGCTTTTGTATGAAATCTGCTACGATAGATTTGACTACATCAAATTTCCTCTTTTGCGGCATCTGCGTATCAAAACCCGATTCGGCCATGGAGCCGCTGGCATCGAGCACAAGCACAAGATCGCGGCCGCTTCGCTCATGTGCGAGACGCCGTTCATAAAGATATGGGGCCGCAAGAGCCGTTACCAAAAGGGTGAATATCAGTAGATCGAGTAAAAGAGTACGATCTTTTAAAGTGGAGGATCTTTCGATACGATCGATTGCGGGAAAATAGAAACCGAGCCCTGCCCGCCTGCATAGCCACAGGCAAGGAAGCAGTACAAAAAGAAGGAAAAAAAGCGGATATTCGAATGAAAACGCTATACTTTACTCTCCGGGAAATAGGTTTCGAGTACCTGATCGAAATATCTCTTTACACGCTCGGCTTTCTCTATCTTGTCCATAAATATCGGAGCGCTTGACGGATAGGCTTCCATCATCTCACGATAGGGCTCTATCTTTGCATCGATCAAGGAGGCGAAGGCTCCCAGAAGCTTTTGCATCGTCTCCCTGTCGTGGACCGAGCGCATGAGCATCTTGAACATTCTCGCTCTCGCATCCATGGCGATAGACGCATCTATCGCATCTCCCACCATTTTGAGATCCCATCTGCTTATGTATACTCCGCTCTTGCTCGGCGGCATCATCTCGGAGTTTATCGCCTCGACATAGTCAGGATAGTCGAAACCGTCCTCCTCCATTTCACACTCGCTGGTGACGCATCGATCCTGGATAAAATTTTCAAACTCTTTTCTCAAATCCTCCATACTACTCTCCCGCCTCAAGATTTTTTACAAGTTTTTCATAATCACTGCACTCTATTTTTGCATCGAGCCACTCCCTGGCGACACAAAGCGCGCTTGAAACCATCCATTCAACACTTCCCAGTTTTCTGCACCCTATCTCCTGCGCCAGCTTGTCGAATGCACTCTCGCCTCTGACAAAATCGAGCAGCAGCAAACGGCCGTTTTCTCCTGTAGCCGATATGATACGCTTGTCTGTATGTGCATGGATGTCGACTGCATTCACTATCATATCATACTCGGAAATATCGACCTCCATACCGTTTTCAAACCATAGGATATCACAATCCACGGTCGCCAGAGAAATACTGTTTTTTTCCAAAATCGCGGCTGCACGCTCGACGATGGGGTCGGCAACGGCCACTCTTTTTGCTCCCATGACCCCGAGAATCGGTAAAATGGTGCTCGCTATCGTACCAGCTCCAAGAAGCAGCACTCTGCTATCTTTCAGGTTTATCCCTTCACACGCGACCATAAGCTCGAATGCGACGGGATAGAAACACTTACCGCAGAGTTTGCCGTTTTCAGAGTATGCACCGTCGCATATTCCGCTTCTTTTTATACACTCTTCGGAGCAGTCGAGCAGCGGCAAAACCACCTCCTGATACTCCGGTTCGTAAAGGGCCATCTCCACCTTTGACTGAGGCATTCCGCGTGCCATATACGGAAAATCTTCCGGATTTATGTTCAAACCGATCGCATAGTCGTTAAGCCCCAGACTCTTGAAGGTGGCGTTCAGCACTTTTAAAAAAGGTGAACTCTGGGCATTTACGCCGTATAGTGCGATTAGCCGGCTATCTTTGGAGAGAACTCCTTCATCTATCATATCTCTTCATCCTTTTTGGCCGTATCCTTTTGCACCACTCTGCCGTCCTCACCCTCTACGAGTCCCCATAGGCCCAGAGCCTCCTCCTCTTCGATAGCGCATCGCTGACATATTCGCTCACCGTGCAAAGATGTAAAGGAGACTCCGCACTCATCACACCGCAAAACCGTAAACTTGGCCAGCAGCCTCTGTGTCGGCTCGAAAAACTCCTTCAGCTCGAATGTCGGCTGAATATTTATGGCATCCGGTTCACATACGTCGTGGCAGGCGTGACACTTGATACAGAGCATCGCATCGAAATAGATGCGGCTCATCCTGGCATCGCTGCTTAGCGCACCGGTTGGGCAGATACGATAACAGATCTGGCAGTTGGTGCATGTTTCGGCTTCGATATATTTTTGGGACAGAAAACTTATCTCGTCCCGGGCTACTGTATGATAGATCGACGGTTTGGGCACGCGCTTAAGAGCGGTGAAGAGAATTTTACGCTTGTCGGGGATAGATTTTTGACGCACTTTCGCAAGAGCGGCCAGATCGATCTCATATTCGCGTCTCTCATCCTCGGCACCGTCAAGAAGTGTCTCAAACTCCCTTTTTGCCTTGGCCG
Source organism: Campylobacterales bacterium (assembly GCA_027065635.1). Taxonomy (GTDB): domain Bacteria; phylum Campylobacterota; class Campylobacteria; order Campylobacterales; family Hydrogenimonadaceae; genus Hydrogenimonas. The sequence continues at coordinate 8,644 of JAMONQ010000059.1, forward strand.
CTCCCTTCACGGAGATCGCTCTTAGAAAAGCTCTTCGATCGGAGATATCTGTCTGCGGATTTTCAAGATCGGCCTCGGCAGAGATCTTTCGTATCGCAATCTCGTCGCAGCCGCACGCTTCAAGAATGTGGTTGGCCTCGGCTACACTCTCTTCTATTATCCTGTAAAGAGGCTCTTTGTGAGGGCACTCTTCACAGTGTCCCGTATCTACGACAAGTTCTCCGCCCTTTACGATCGACAAAGATATCAGATGTTCGATACTAAGTACGGCTATACATGGAAGATTGATACGGCATGAAAGGAGAGTCTCCCCCGACTCTGCAAAATCGAAGAAAAAATCCGTAGTGTTGAACGAATGGAGAGAGAAACTCTCGGATGGACATACGCCCACGCACCCTCCGCACTCCACACATTCGGAAGGTACGAAAGAGGGAAGATTGTTTTGAGAGATCAAAATCGTCTCTACCGGGCACGCATCTACACAGGCGGTGCAGCCTGACAGTTTCGTAACGGCTCTAATACAGCTCGACGGCTCGAAAATAAGCCTACCCATTTTCGTAACCGCACCCCTTGTCTGTTACAAGAGCGTTTAGATATTCATAATCGTTCAGCAAAAACTCGAGTGCAAGAGAGGCGGCGTCATAATAAAAAGGTGTGCCCGCTTCGGCCTTGATATTTTGCAAAAACATCGGAGCCCACTCAAGAAGGTGATCTCTTAAAAAGTCTCTCTCGATCCGTGCGATTTCACATGCTGCGGCGAAGTCTCCCTCCTCTATCGCCTTATACTCGGAGCTTGCAAGCATATACATGAATTCAAGCTCTATACCTATATGATCCGGGCCGACTGCTCTTGCCTTGTCCAGCTGCACTCTGAAGTCGTAACGGTTATATATCTGGACGACCGGGTTGTCACCGCCTGTTTCCAGCATCTGGTCGTCACGGCGATAGAAACTCTCGTACGGAATCATGTGCAGCACAAAGAGGTTGCTGAAGTCCACATCGAGAAACTGCTCTTTTAGAGTTTTCCTATCGAGCTCTTTTGGCTTCTCCCACTGAATATAGTTGGGGAAAAAGGATAGTATCACTTCATCCTTTTCGAGAGTCTTCAAAAAATCCTCGTCCACCTCTTTCATCATCACCCTCGATATCAGAGCGTAGAGATTTATTCGGGCGAGCTGCTTGGTCAAAAGTTCATTCATCGGATACCTTCGCTTGTAGATTGGAAGTGAGGGGTAAAGAGTAGACAATACGCAAGCTACCTCTTACCTCTTGCTTCGCAATTATATCGAGCGGGGCTTTACGCCCCGCTTGAAGAGAGTCTACAGATCCTTGACTCTGAACTCGTACGCCTTTTTGCTAAGAGGCACTACAGGACGCTTGATCCACCAGGGTCTTCGCTCCCGGTCTTCCGATGTGAGCGGCCTGGTGAGCTCGTCTCTCCACGCCTTGTAGGTTTTGAAGTTGTTTTCGTAGTTTACCCAGATATCGCCTATCTGATCATCCTTTCCGGCCTTTTCGATGATGACTTTCTGATGCCAAGCATGGTTACCGGCTACCGGATCGGGATGAACGGGAGCGACGGCGTTCTGCCATGAACCGCTCAATCCGCTCCACCAGATATTGTCGAGATCCTTGTTGAACTCTTTGAACTGCCACGATTTCGGTCTGCTCTTGATACCCTCGTCTATACCCTCTTTGGGTTTGAGAGTGCCTACCCTGCCGTCCATAGTCATCTCGTAAAGAGGAGCACCTACGCCCATTACACCGAGCTCGTGCTCGAAACCGGGAATCTCCACGGCATTTTTGAGCTTCCATCGTCCGGCATGGTGACTGCACGCGAGTACACCCGGGAATGTCCCTTCCGTAGGTACGGCCATCGCGACGAAGTAGCCGCTTTCGAGTCCGCTTACCGTATCTACGATTCTAACCTTGATAGCGTCTCCCCGTTTTATACCGAGGCGCTCCGCATCTTTGGTATATATCCATACCGGGTTGTGGTTCTGACTGATCTCCATCAGGTGTTTGGAGTTTACACTTCTGGTATGGATATTGTACGGCAGCCTGAATACCGTATTGAGCGCGAACTCGTTATCCTTCTTCATATAGCGGTGATGAACATGGGAGACGATATGGATCATCTTGTCGTACTCCCTCTCGCTCCTCGGATAGATCGGCAAGGCGTACTCCGGCCATTTCCAGTCGATCAGCCACTCGCAGAAGAGATCGAGTTTCTTGTCAGGGGTATGGAACCCTTCATACAGCTCTCCGTCGATCTCTATACCTATCGATTTGCGACGGCCGTCGTGCTCTACCCACAAGACGCCGAACCTGTCCTTTTCCACATCGTATGCGGGATATTTGTGACCGTGCGCATAATAGTATGCACCGTCGAATCTGAGCCGCTTCTCCTGCGGTCTGTAGATATTCGTATTTTCCGTCCAGGCCCCTCGATCACGCATAAACTCGTAGCACGGGTACTCACTTTTCGGGTACGCCGCCTTTGCGGCCTTTTTCAGTTTGGGAAGCAGACTGAAGGCCGCATCGTAGTACTCTTTTATAGTTACCGGCTGTCCCGGATGCTTAGCGCTCTCCCAATGCTTTCGTACACCCAGACTTCCGTCCGGATCGGCATGAAGACAAAGAAGCTCCGCAAAAAACTCGTTCTCTTCCCACACTTCTCCAAGCCCGGCCTTCATATGCGCTTCGAGCGTTCCTCTATAGGGAACTTTCGGTTTCCATCCCATCTTCTCCAGGGCGACTCGCAAAACGGGCTGTCTGAATGCGGTCCACTGCTCCGGTTTCGTAGGAGCCGACTGCTGATCGTGCCTCTCGCCGGCAAGCCCTACCGGAAGTACATAGTCGCAGTACCAGTTAGTCTCGGACCATGTAGGAGAGAGGTTGAATGTAAGCTCCATACGGCTCTCGTCCTTGAGACACTCGATCCATCTGAAACCGTCCGGATTGATCCATACAGGATTGTACATTCTGGGAATCCAGACCGCGAGCCTGTCGGGGATTTTCAATCCTCTTGCGTTCCACTTGTTCCGCCACTCGTCATCCATCATGAGGTGCGGCAATATCATACTCATCTCGTATGTACTCAAAGGATACTCCGGCGGCCACGCAAGCTCATTCCAGACATCCACCTTGTCCGGACGCTTTCCTGCTACCGTAGCCTTGTCTCCCTTGCCTCCCACGGATACTTCGTGCCAATGGTGCCAGCTCACTCCGCCTATATCTCCGGCGAGCGCACCGCGAAGTGCCAGCGGCAAGAATGCGGCACGCGTGATCATCCATCCGCCGCGGTGGGCGATAGGTCCCGCACGCCACATATATGTAGCCACTCTCGGTCCGGCATCAATGAAGATTTCGAACAGCTGATCGAGTTTGTACTCCATTCCTTCGAGTTTGCACTCTTTGACTACGAACTCTTTGGTATAGGGAGAGTAGAGCTCTCTGATCAATTCGATAAAACTCTCATAACTCTCGTCCTTCGGCATTTTGGAGATATAACCCTTTGTCACCATGAACTTCAGGTACTCCCGGTTTGCCATCAGACGCTCCCAGTTGATCCAGTCTTTTACAAACTTGTGATCTACCAGATCGTCGCCGTTTATATCCTTTTCATTCAGAATCCTGTTGGCCAGATAGAGATAGAGCGCTGTTTCGGTTCCGGGCCAAACCGGCAGCCACAAGTCGGCTATACCTGCGGAGTTTGAAAGACGCGGATCGAGGACCACCATCTTCGCCCCCCTCTTTCTGGCATCTGCGATCAGTCCGGCAGACTGCTGGAAGTAGTGACCCGCATCGGCGGCGTGTGAAGATTGCAGGAAGATCAGTTTCGCATTGGCCCAGTCTGGGGAGTTTCTGTCGTCGTTCGCCCACTGGATCGAGCCTTCACGAGCTCCGGCCGAACATATGTTGGTATGAGAGTCGTAACCGTCTATACCCATGGTATGAGGGACCCGTCCGGAAAATCCGTTTTCGTTGGGACGGCCGACATGGTAGATGATCATCTTTTTGGAGATTTCGTCGCCTCGCTTGAGGGTTTCGTTGATCTTCTTTCCTATAGTCTGAAGAGCTTCGTCCCAGGTCGTGCGTATCCACTTTCCTTCACCGCGCTTCGAGCCCGGAGCTCTTTTGATAGGAAAAGGGATCCTGTCAGGATCGTACATCTGCGACTCTGTTGCGTACCCTTTGGCGCAGTTTCTCCCGCGGCTGCCGCTATGAAGAGGATTTCCCATATATTTTCTGACCGTCATCGTCTTTTTGTCGACCCACGCTGTAAGGCCGCATCCGGCTTCACAGTTGGAGCAGACACTCGGAACGATCGTATAGTCGTGCACCAGGATCCCGTCCGGGTTCTCTTCGCTTCTTACACCGTTTCTCTCTATACCTCCGCGCTTCCAGTCGTCACCGTCAAGCTCTCTGAAGCTGTCCCACTCCTCCAGAGGCGGATAGAAGTCGAGATTTTCCGGGGTATTGGTAAACTCGGCACTCTCGGCTCCAGAGGCTTCGACCACACTCTCGAACACTCCGGTTGCGAGCGTGGCACCGGCAACCGTAAATGCCGCACCCTTTAAAAAAGTTCTTCTTTGTTCGTTAATCATAGTATCACTCTCCTGCACTTAACTGAGATTCAAAAGCTGCGGTATTACAAGCCACACATGTTTGGCGATCCAAAGGCCGGCCAGCGCCAGCACCGAAGCCAGTGCCAGAAGGCTTTGGGATCGGTTTCTCAGACCAAGGATCACCAGCGCCACCGGAATGATATAGCCAAGATACTGGCCTATCCAGAACATCGTATGGTACTCGCCTCCAGACTTCACGAAGGCGATAGTAGCGGCGACCTCTTCCGCTTTCATGGCACCGAAATAGTACTCGCCCATATATACGATAAACGACAAAGATGCGCTGACGGCAAGAACGATAGCCAGATCACGTTTGACGTTTCTGTCTCCAATACCGAGCACAAGATAGATCGCCGAACCGCCTATGAACGCCGCAAGCGCCATCTGCAACAGCTCGGTAGGCGTCTGCCACAACTCTCTCGCCGTCGCTTCTCCCATGATCGTAGCGGTATAGAGAGTCACCGGAATCGCGAAGATAAAAGCGGCCCACAAAAGCTTGTTGTACATCTGCTCATCGAGTTTTCCCAGTACCCTGCCGGCCGCCATCACGAAGATAATACCCGTCAGAATCGTAGCGAGCCACGCACCTACCGTGATTGCCGACGTAAAGTGAGGATGCAGGAAGATATTGATCATCCTCTCCGGGTGATGGAGGTCGAGGAGTGTAAAGAGCAGAAATATATTCAGGAATATGAACGAAACTACCGGCATGACACTCTTCACCCCTTCGACACGCTCACCATACTTCTTGAGCAGGTAGACACCTACGAGGATCACTCCGGTCGCGATACTCTTGGCC
>JAMONQ010000060.1 GCA_027065635.1 Campylobacterales bacterium
CTTAAAAACGGAAAAGTTCAATGTACCAGTTGTCATGATCCGCACTATCCATACTATGGCAGATTTCTAAGAACCGGCAACAACGGTAGCAAACTCTGTAAAACCTGTCACGAAAAGTAGACCGCTACATATCCATCACCGCCGCATCGAATGCGGTGGTGAAATCATCTCTTCAAATCGCTTCTTCTTTATATAACTGCACGACAATACCATTGTCCATCTCCATTTGAATAAGGCGAGCCGCCCCTTGTGGCAAATTATAAAAAAGATGCCTTTTCACTCTAAATTCTACAAACTCTATAAACATACTTGACATTAATATCTTTTTCCACTACAATTTCACTATAAACAAAACGAATAAAGGATAGAAACGATGAAAGAGCAGACCCTTGCACTGCACCACGGATACCACAAAGACGAGTATAAAACGATGGCTGTCCCCGTATATCAGACGACTGCCTACGATTTCGAAACGGCCGAGCGGGCGGCCAACCTCTTTGCACTCAAGGAGCTTGGTCCCATCTACACGCGTCTCAACAACCCGACCACCGAGGTGCTCGAAAACCGCATCGCTGCCCTGGAAAAAGGGGCAGCTGCCATCGCCACATCAAGCGGGCAGGCTGCCATCTTCTACGCCGTGGCCAACCTCGCCGAAGCGGGCGACAACATCCTCGTCGCCAAAAAGATATACGGGGGTGCGACTACGCTGCTTACGCACACTATCAAACGATTCGGCATAGAAGCGAGACTCTTCGAAAGCGACGACGCTTCCGATCTGGAGTTTCAAATCGACGAAAAGACCAAAGCTATCTTTTTCGAGTCGCTCTCGAATCCGCACATCAGTATAGCCGACGTCGACACTATCGTCGAAATAGCACAGCGTCACGGCGTCATCACTATCTGTGACAACACGGTCGCCACTCCCATAATCTTCAATCCGATAGAGCACGGCGTAGATGTGGTAGTCCACAGTGCCAGCAAATATATCAACGGCCAGGGTACAGCTATCGGCGGCTTGATAGTCGAAAGCGAGGAGTTGAACGAAAAGCTGAAAGGCAACGAAAAATATCCGCAGTTCAACGAGCCGGACGAGAGTTACCACGGCCTCGTATATGCGGATCTTCCGTTTCCTATCTTTACGCTGCGAGTAAGGCTCTCTCTCATCAGAGACATTGGTGCCGCACCCGCTCCGTTCAACTCGTGGCTGCATATCCAGGGACTTGAAACTCTCGCCATACGCATCAAGGAGCACTCCGCAAACGCTCTGAAGATCGCACGCTTTCTCGAAAGCCACCCGAAAGTGAAAAAGGTAAACTATCCGGGGCTTGAAAGCGATACCAACCACGAAAAGGCGAAAAAGTATTTCAAGGATACGATGGCATCAGGCCTCGTGAGTTTCGAAGTGGAGAGCCTCGAGTTCGCAAAACACATTCTCGACAATACAAAACTCTTTAGTGTAGTCGTCAACATAGGTGACTCCAAATCGATCATCACACACCCGGCCAGTACCACTCATCAGCAGCTAAGCGCCGAAGAGCTCGAAAAGACGGGAGTGACTCCTGGACTTGTAAGACTAAGCGTAGGACTCGAAGCGGCCGACGATCTGATCGAGGATCTCGAGCAGGCGATGGAGAGCTGATATGACCCTGCTCTCCTCCAAAGGAACATACGGCCTTTTGGCCATGTATGAACTATCCAAAGAGTATCAGTACAAAAAGCCGGTAAAGATCAAGGATGTTGCCCAAAGAGCCGACATACCGCAAAACTATCTCGAACAGCTTCTGAATACACTCAAAAAAGACGGATTCGTCAAGAGTGTAAGAGGAGCGTACGGCGGCTATATGCTGGCTTCCGATCCTTCCGATATCAGGGTGATAGATATACTCAAGTCTCTCGAAGGAGATATCAGAGTGAGCGAAACGAAAACCAAAAACAGTGTGCTGGAGCTCTTTTTCAAAGATTCGGAAGAGAGGCTCGAAAAGATCTTCGATATCTCTTTGGCCGACTTTGAATTGTATGAGCAAAAGCTTTCCAACCAGCTCTGCTACACGATATAGATGTAGGGAATCGGCACTTTCGAACAAAGGAGATCTCATGAAATATGCAAACGATGTCGTCGAACTGATAGGAAACACTCCTCTCGTAAAGATAAGAGGGGCCAGCGAGAAAAGCGGAGCCCTGATTCTTGGAAAGTGCGAATTTATGAATCCCACGAGCTCCGTCAAAGACAGAATCGGCGCCAATATGATACTAAAAGCGATCGAAGAAGGCCGGATAAAAAAGGATACGATCCTTATCGAACCCACAAGCGGCAATACCGGTATTGCGCTTGCGGCAGTGGCTGCCGCCAAAGGGATAAGACTCATTCTTACGATGCCCTCTTCCATGAGTCTCGAGAGGCGAAAGCTTCTTGCGGCACTCGGTGCCGAGCTGGTACTGACAGATCCGGCAAAAGGTATGGCAGGGGCCGTGCAAAAGGCCAAGGAGCTTGCACAGAAGATGGAAAACTCACTCGTTTTGCAGCAGTTTGAAAATCCGGCGAATCCACAGATACATATAAAAACGACAGCCGAAGAGATCATCAAAGACACCGACGGGAGAGTCGATATCTTTGTAGCAGGAGTCGGAACCGGAGGTACGATCACCGGTGTGGGCCGGGTACTTAAAAAGTTCAATCCTGATATCGAAATCGTAGCGGTTGAACCGAAAAACTCACCTGTACTGAGCGGCAAAAGTCCCGCTCCGCATAAAATCCAGGGGATCGGTGCTGGTTTCATTCCCGGAGTTCTCGACACTTCGGTCTACAACGAGATCATAACAGTTTCGGACGAAAGCGCGATAGAGACGGCAAGAGATCTTGCAAAAAAGGAAGGGCTGCTGGTGGGAATCTCTTCCGGAGCCAATATTTATGCGGCGCAGCTGATAGCACAGCGAAGCGAAAACAGAGGCAAGACTATAGTCACGATGCTCAACGATACGGGAGAGAGATATCTAAGCAGCGGACTTTTCGAATAGGCCGCTGCATAAACGATTTTTTTTGGGGTTAATCTTGACTATTTCGATAGAGTTTGTTTGGT
>JAMONQ010000061.1 GCA_027065635.1 Campylobacterales bacterium
TTAAAAATATCCTTGAGGAATAATACATTCAATGCGTATAATAGCTATTATATTATTAATTCTTTTTTTTCTGGGTACACTATATAGCAATAATATTCCAATAATTTTTTTAAACCTGATGATGATCATAATCATTTTGTGGACACTACTCCTTGAGGATAAAAAAAATAAGCCAAAATCGGACTTGTGATGATGTTACTCATTGATATCGCAGTATTTGTTTTTTTCGCCTACAAAGCTTTTTTGGGAACGGGATGGATAGAGATAGGACTCAGTACTTTTTTCGTATTATTGAGCTTGACAGCGATAACCTATGAAGTCCAAAAGATGAAAAAAGAGCGGAAATGACTCAATCATGATAACAATGACTTTTTACGTTTTTCTTGCATGTACAGATCGATGGATAATAGAAGAAGGCTGCCAAGGATGAATGATGTTTATTTAGTCAAGTTTTATGGAACTCCGACTCTTTCTGAGGAAGTAGTATACGAAGAGTACTTATTTAGCTCCTATGAAAAAGCTCTCGAAGCCGTAATGCAAATTGCCGAATCCGAATCCGGCAGATCGACAAAAGAGTATGCTGATTTCGAAGAGTTTAGTTACTGGAAAATTTCGATAACCGAAAAATATATTGACTGCCCTGATATTGAAGCCTATACATGGGAAGCCGAAACTGTCTGGTACTTTGACATTACCGGAAAGCTTATAAGGAAAATCGACGGAGACCAGACCATCGCTCTTCCGGCCTGCCGCACGGGAGACAATGCTCGGTTAAACAGAGGGGACTTCATCTCTATCGTACCTTTTCCATGGAATCCGTACGGCGAAAAGATCCCTGTCACATGCGTCGTCGACGGATTCGATGAAACCTTCAAACATTTCATAGGATATACGGTCTGCAAAAAGAGCCATAAAGTCGTACATATCCATTTTTGCAGGGAGCATGTCACGAAGGTTTCAGAAAAAGAGGTGTCTCCCGAGTTGTACCTTCTCTCCGATATTTTGCAGAAACGTATTTCCCTCGATGAAGAGACTATCTTTCGATTGCTGAGTGGAGAGCTTCTTTTAATATGTGAAACATCTCTATTGTCCTGTGATAACCTCAAGAGAAAATAGAAGTTTACAACAGCCCGTTTGCCTCTTCGAATATCTTTTTGCTCTCATCAGAATGGAAAATAAAAATGACCCGCATCTTCGGGTGCTCTTTCAAAAAGGCTTTGACCGTATCGTAGGCGATTTTGGCGGCGCGTCGTGGCGGGAAGCCGTAGATCCCTGTGGAGATGGCGGGAAAGGCGACCGAATCACACCCGAGATCGGCTGCAACCTTGAGCGAATTACGATAGGCGGAAGCCAGAAGTTCATCACACTTTTCATTGCAGCGTCCCCATACCGGGCCCACGGTGTGGATAACGTACTTCGCCGGCAGCTTGCCGGCGGTGGTGGCGACCGCTTCGCCCGTGGGAAGGCCGTCCGGATATCGTGTGCGGCGTATCTCTTTGCACGCTTCCAAAATTTCCGGCCCGCCTGCGCGGTGTATTGCGCCATCCACACCGCCTCCCCCCATCAAAGAGGGGTTGGCCGCATTGACGACGGCACAGGCTCTCTCTTTGGTGATATCTCCCCGTTTTATCTCAATCTGCATCACTTTTCCTTTGCAAAACGATGGTCCGGCCAAAAGGAGGGCTGCACTCTCCATCCGCCACCCAGATAGTCTCATAAGGCGGTTCCGATGAGGGGAATGCCCCTTTGGCGTCAGTAAAGTAGATGAGCAATGAAGGCTCCAGAATATTCTCTTCTATATATTCGAAAACAGGCCTGAAATCCGTTCCGCCTCCCCCCTTTACGGAAAAATCGAGCACCTCTCCGGAGACGAAACTGTACACTCCCTGAATCCTGGCATCGCATATCAAAAGATCGACCCTGGTATCGGGAAACGAGAGGAGCAGTGCTTCAAGCTCCGCCGTAAAAAGACCCAGCAGCACATCGTCCACCGAGCCGCTGGAGTCTATGGCAACTGCGATATTGAGACGCTCACTGTATGTCGACGGAAGGTAGATACCGTTTGCAATCGCCTTTTTGTTCGGCCTGGCAAAAGTATAATCCGATTTCAAATGGCGGTTGATCGCCTGATGCAGTTCACTGCGCCACTCTATGGAGTGCCGGCCTGCCCGGGTAAAAAACCGTTCGGCTCCCTGCGGTTCGCTCCCCTGCTCTTTTGCCTTCTGCAGCGCCTCTTTCATCGCCCTGGCCCACTCCTGCTCCACCTCCGGGGAGAGTTCTGCCGGCGGCAGCGGCAGAGAGTCGTTCCCGCTTTGTCTCTCTTTTGGCGGCTCCTGCTCTTTTGTTCTGTTTTTGTTCTGTTCGTTGTATCCCTCTTCGTTGCTCTCGTCGTCGTTGTACTCTTCGTTGCGTATCTCATCTTTCAGGCGCGCATAGATCTCTTCGGCATACATGCCCTCAAAACGCTCTTCAAAGTTTGCACGCTGCGGAATGGTGAAACCGTTGTTTTTCAGCATCGAGTTTATCGCGTAATCCGTAGCGAGCTGCCACAGCCATCCCTGGCGGGACATTCTTCTGTTTTCGTGAGAGAGTACATGGTGCATCACACTGTTCGCCAAAGCGAACTCTATCGTCTCCACCGGCTCTTGTGAAAAAAACGCCTCACTGTACTGGAGCGTACGGCCGTCGCTCAAAAACGCCTCGACATCCGCAGATTCGCATCTCAAACGGCTTGCCAGCATTCCGAAATAGGGGTGTTTTACGACCAGGCGGGTTTTGGCTTTGGTGATTTTACGCTCTACGCTCATGCAAGAAGATAGCCAAACGCTTTAATCCACTGCTTCCAGTTTGACGCCTTCTCGAGAAGCACACCTTTTTGCTGAAGCTCTTTGACGATCATCACCGAAAACTCGGGATCGAGCTCGAGCAGGTACCCAAGCAGATTTTCCAGCGTCTGTGTCGGAGTTTTCGGCTCTATACGGGCAACGATCATCGAAGAGAGTACATGCAGCGCATTGGTACTTTTGGGAATCGGCTGCGACTCTCCTTCCAAT
>JAMONQ010000062.1 GCA_027065635.1 Campylobacterales bacterium
TATAGTCGAACCGCTGGTGCAGTGTGCCGGAAATATGCACATGTATCACCCTCTTTACCTCTCTTTGGCAAAGGAGATCTGCGAACGTTACGATGTCCACTTTATAGCGGACGAGATTGCCGTCGGGTTTGGCAGAACCGGTACGATGTTTGCCTGCGAGCAGGCGAATGTAACTCCGGATTTCATGTGTCTTTCAAAAGGGCTGACCGGCGGTTTCATGCCGTTGGCCGTAGTGTTAACCACAGATGAAATATATAGCGCTTTTTATTGCGACTATCTGGAGTATAGAGCGTTTTTGCACTCGCACAGCTATACCGGAAATCCGCTCGGATGCAGCTGCGCAAACGCGGTTTTGGATATTTTCGAAAATGAAAACGTTTTGGAGGAGAATGAAAAAAAGGCGAAACGGATGGCACGACTGCTCGAATCTTTCAAAAATCTTTCTAATGTAAAAGAGGTTCGTCAAAGAGGGATGATTGCCGCGGTGGAACTCAAGGGGTACGAGCCCAAAGAGCGGATAAACCTGAAGATATTCGAGTACTGCCTCAAACGGGGGGTGTTTGTGCGCCCTCTGGGACATGTTCTTTATTTCATGCCGCCGTATATCATTACGGATGAGGAGATGGAGCATATGATAGGTGTCGCCTGCGAAGCTGTCAAATCGATATGAATGAAAAAGTCCATATAGGAACATCCGGTTTCTACTATGAGCATTGGCGCGGTATCTTCTATCCGGAAGATCTTTCGAAAAGTGAGTTTTTCGACTATTATAAAGATTTTTTCGATACGGTAGAGCTCAACTCTACGTTTTATCATCTGCCAAGGATGAAAACGACAAGGCACTGGTACGAAAAGTCTCCGCAGGATTTTCTTTTTTCGCTAAAAGCGTACAGGGGCATCACGCACATAAAAAAACTCCGCGAGTGCGAAGATGAACTCTACCGCTATTTGCATCTCGTAAAACCTCTCAAAGCGAAGCTGGGTGCCGTTTTGTTTCAGCTTCCTCCGTCGCTTCGGAAAGATCGTGATCTGCTAAAGGAGTTTTTGAAAATTTTGCCGAGAGGTTATCGCTTCGCGATGGAGTTTCGCCATCAAAGCTGGCTGTGTGACGATATATTCGGCCTGTTGGAATCTTGTGACGTTGCACTTTGCATCAACGATTTCGATGGGGTGAAAACTCCTTTTGCCTTGACGGCCGATTTTGCCTATATTCGCCTGCACGGCCCGAACGGAAGATATGAAGAGGATGAGCTTTCAATGTGGGCAGAGAGTATAGTCGAGGCGGCCAGTAAGACAAAAACGGTTTTTGTCTACTTCAACAACGACCTGGGTGCTTATGCGGTGCAAAATGCTCAAACTCTGGCCAAAATGATATAATGTAGAAAAAATATAGGCTTGCAATGGATAAAGAGAGACCGCATATTCCAGTACTTTTGGATGAAGTGTTGCACTGCTTCGAGAAGATGCCTGAAGATGGAGTTTTTATTGACTGTACACTCGGATACGCAGGGCATACCGAAGCAGTACTCGAAAAGTTTCCGCATATAAAAGCGATAGGCATAGACAGGGATATGGAGGCGATAGAGTACTCTACGAAGCTTCTCGAGCGATTCAAGGATAGATTCGAGGCTGTACACGGGCGATTTTCCGATGTTTTGCCAAAATTGCTTCAAAGCTGCAAAGTTTGCGGAGTGTTGGCCGATTTTGGCGTCTCTTCTCTCCAGTTTGACAAAAAGGAGCGCGGTTTTAGTTTTCTTTCCGAAAATCTCGATATGAGAATGGATCAGAGTGCAGAGCTTAGCGCTTATCATATAGTAAACAGATATCCCCAAAGCGAACTGGAGAGGATTTTCAGAGAGTATGCTGAGGAGAGGGCGTTTAAAAGAGCGGCCAGGGCGATAGTGGAAGCGAGGTCCAAAAAGCCGATTGAAAGCGGGAAGGAACTTGCCGATATATTGGCGAAAGTCTTGCAAAAGCGTGGGAAAACCCATCCGGCAACCGCAATCTTTCAGGCGATACGTATAGAGGTAAACGATGAACTTGGCGAGATCAACAGGGTGCTTGACGCTCTGCAAAAGAGTCCTCCAAAAGGTGCGGTGGTAGGTATGATCACATTCCACTCTCTTGAGGACAGAGTGGTCAAAAGACGCTTTAAAGAGTGGAGTCGCTCTTGTATATGTCCGCCTGGAGTCTTCAGGTGTGAATGCGGTAACGACCATGCACTCGGAGAGATGACAGGAAGAAAGCCACTGGTAGCGAGTGTCGGCGAGATAGAGCGCAATCCAAGGAGCAGAAGTGCCAAGTTGAGGTGTTTTCGCTTCTTTTAGAATCTTCTTGAATTTGAACTTGGAAGGAGATAGACCGGACAATGAGTATAGAAGTTAAAGAGAAGATGGAACTTGCCGATAGTATAGATGAGACTGTTTACGATGGTACGGCGGATTGGCAGTTTCTATTTATCGTCATAATCACGATTTTCATAACTCTCCTTCTTTTGTTGCCGAAAATCTATCTGCGCAATTCGATATATTACGAGAGCCGTACCATCGACCGTCTCAAGACCCAGTACGGTGCTCTTGTCGAAGAGCATAAACTCCTTAGCCGCAAGGTCGAGGGTCTGAAAGTGAAAAATCAGATCCTTGACACTCTCTTTTAGGCAAAACGGATATGATAGAAAAGTTTGTCCGCTTTGCGATAGAAAAACCGATCCTCAACCATATATTTCTGATATTTCTTTTTGTGCTTTCGATTTTTGCATATATCAATATTCCGAAAGAGATCTTTCCTCCCGCCAATCTCGACCGTATAACGATTACCGGCCACTATAGCGGCGCAAGTGCCGATCTGCTGGACAAGATGGCTGTTCATACCATTGAAGACGGTATGAAAAATCTTAGTGAAATAGATACTATCGAGTCTGTGATAAAAAACGGTTCCTTTCAAATAGGAGCCGATATAAAGCCCGGAGAGGATCCCGATCTGGCCT
>JAMONQ010000063.1 GCA_027065635.1 Campylobacterales bacterium
AAGATCTAAAAGAGGAGTCGGTACGCTTCAAAAATCGGCAGACAAGTCCTACCGGGCTTCTATGCGGAGAAAAAACAAAACTGGCCGCCGATATTGCGTGGATGGTGGAGAAGGAGTTTACCCAGAGCGTTCCTGCGCGCGGGAGCAGACGCTACGCCTGGATATGGCCCGAAGAGATCGAGGGTGTATACAAAGAGCAGGTAGCGCACTACGAGCTTCACTTCACGCTCCCCAAAGGCTCGTATGCTACCGTAGTACTCGAAATGATAGCCAACAGGCCGATCAAAACGGAATAGCAGAGCGGTTATGGAAAAATCGATCAGCCTTTGAGTACATCCTCGACTACTCGTTCGACAAACTCTCTCATCTTCTCCCGATAACTCTTTTCGAACATTTCGCTATATCTGCTTTTTATGATCCGCATATCTTCGACAAACTGGTCGAACTCCTCATCTTCGTACATCTCCGTCATTTCGAAGTGAAGCTCTATCTCCTCTTGCAACTCATCCATAAACTCTTTGAAAAAGGCGAACTCTTCGGGGTACTTCTGCGCAAGAAGTTCTGTCTGCTCGCTGAAAGGCAAAGAGGTTTCTCCGAAATAGGGATCCAGATCGATCATATTCATAAAGCCGCTGTTTTCTATCTCTTCAAGAAGCGTATCGAGGGCGATAAACGGCTTGATCGCCTCGTCGTCCGGTCTGGCTGCCGCTCTGTTTAGTGCCTCTTTGTATCTTTTGTTCTCTTCCGTAACCAGTCTCATTTGCTCTCCTTTACTTCTGTATGATAGTCTGAAAGTCGTTCGCTCAAAACTGCTCGCTTTTGAATCTCCAAAAGCTCATACCCAAAAATCGATCTCGATAAAACGGCTTGTTAAATTCTACTTTGGAGAGGAATTTTACTCCCATAACGCTTAAGCCAATTTTGAAGATTGCACAATCGAAGCTTTTTTGAAGATCCGAAGCTCAAAAGAGTTCCATTTCATCCACTGAATGGAGGGCAAATACCAGCAGCTGCAACTTTTTGACGGCATCGAAATCGATCCGGTGACGTCAAACTCACTCTTTCCTGTTCGACGAAAAAAACGACAAATCCGACAGAACGGAATCGTAAAGAATTATTGGCTATACTTAAGGTCTTGATTTTCAGGATAAAGGGGCGGATTATGGTTGGGAAATCTCTTCTTTTTGCAGGGACGATACTACTGATGTTCGGGCTTGGCGGATGCGCCCTGAAGCCGCAGACGAGTATAAGTCTCGAGCCATATACGCCAAGCGGCGCCTTGCTGCAAAAAAGCGGGAGAGTCGTTCTCGACGGTGTTGTAGACGCGAGGAAAAATGAAAGAGTGGTCGGTTCCATAATCAAAGGGAACAAAACAGAAACAGTCATATACAACGACCAGCCGCTCGACAAATGGCTCGCCGATGCCTTGAAAAAGTCTCTGGAGGCGGAGGGGTGCGAAGTCGTTTCAGATTTTGCCGGAAAGGACAAGAGAGTCGCAAAGATAAGAGTCGAAATCGACTATCTTAACGCAACTCTCGACAAGAGCAAATTGACAGGCGAAAACCTGACCGCGGAGGCGCGTGCAACACTGTTTATAGAACAGGGAAACTCCAAAGTCACAAAACGCGTATCTATGCTTCAGAGCAAATGGGTTCCGCCGTTTGCCGGTGAAGAGGCGGTTCGCGAATATCTCCAGGAGACACTTGCAGCACTGGTTGACGAGATCAGAGAAAATATAGATATGTACCGTTTTTGATCTCTTGTCCCACAGATCCAATCCACAAAGAGAAAAAGAGTGAACAGAAGAGAGTTCATCACCGCTGCCGCAGCGGCGACACTTTACGGCTCTGCAAGCCTCGCCGACACCCGGGTGCGGGATAGAGAGAGGCTTTTTGCGCTTATCGCCGCGGTGCAGAGGCACTTTTTTCCAAAAGGGCTTCATATGCCCGATGCCGATACCTTCAATGCACCCTCCTATCTGCGTGACGCCGTAACACACAGCAGTTTCGATCCCGATATTCGTGATCTTCTCTTCGAAGGAGCCGAAAGGTTCGATAGGTTTTGCGACAAAGAGTTTGTATCGATGAGTGAAAAACAGAGAGAAAACACCCTCCGAAAGTTCGAAGAGAGCGATTTTGGATCATACTGGCTCGCACAGATCATGAATCTCACACTCGAGGCGCTTTTGGCGGATCCGATATACGGAGGAAATACGAACGAGTGTGGGTGGATGGCCTTCGAACTCTCTCCGGGCAATCCAAGACCCAAAGAGAGATACTGCGGTGTATGATGCGATTGTCATAGGAAGCGGAGCGGCGGGAGGTGCGGTAGCGTACATGCTTGCCGCGGGGGGAATGAGAGTGGCGCTCATGGAAAAGGGGGATTTTTTCAGGCGCGAAGATTTCACCAAGGATGAGATAGCTTTTTGCCGCAGAGACATCGTAACTCCGAATCTTTCAAAAGAGTTTCATACTATCGTGATGAATTTCGACGGCAAAAAGAGAGAGAAGACGACATTCGAGCTCGGGTGGAGCTTTTGGAACGGCAACATCGTCGGCGGCTCTTCAAACCTTATGAGCGGAATGTTTCACCGCATGCACCCTGACGACTTCAGACTCCTTACTCGTTACGGCCCTATAGATGGGGCGAATATCGTCGACTGGCCGATCTCGTATAAAGATCTGGAGCCATATTATGATCTGGCCGAAGAGCTCGTGGGTATCTCCGGAGAGTATAGAGAGCACCCTTTCGAGCCTCCGAGAAAAAAGAGAGACTACTTTCAGCCTCCCACATCGGAAAACGGTATCACTTCGCTTTTTGACGGAGTATGCAATAAAAACGGCATATCTGCACTGGTGACGCCAAGAGCAATACTCTCCAGATCCATAAAAGAGCGCAACGAATGCTACTACTCCAATTTCTGCGGCAGTTACGGATGCTCCAGCGGAGCGAAAGGGAGCGCGAG
>JAMONQ010000064.1 GCA_027065635.1 Campylobacterales bacterium
GCTGCGGAAAGTTAAGCATCGTATCGACTTCCCATGCCGGAGAAAAGAGAATGGTATGATCCAGAACATAAGCCATCCAGTTGGAGTAGTGCTCTCTATCCAGCTTAGTGAAGATGAGCCGTCCGACAACCTCTTTGTCCACATAGCTCTTTTCCGCACTTATGGCGTCTCCAGATCCCTTCCCGTCGGCAAGCTCTTCGTATGGGGCCATAACGATTCGATCGAGTTCGCTTTGCTCTGCGTCACTCTCCAGCAGCTTCTTGAAGTCCGAAATAAAAGTGCCGCTCGATATAGCCGCTTTCAATGAGACGATATCTATACTTTTATATAGAGTAGAATATAGCTTTTTGGCGACATAGACCCTCTCTTCCTCGCTTAGAGCGTTGAAGCTCTCGTCATCCATTATTTCAAGCGACCACGACTCTACCGCAAGTGGATCCGTTACCGCCGACTCATCGGTCGATACAGAATTGGCGGTAGAAAGCGTACTCTCATCTTCCGTGCCGGCGCTAACGCACCCGGAAACCCCCAACATCACTATCACGAGCAGTAAAGCCGCTATGAAGTCTTTGGCACGATACATATTTTATCCTTTTGCTATGCTCCAATAAATTATACAATATTCTGTTATCCAGTATTAAAAATATTGGTTCATGACAATAAAAGCAGTAGTTACGATGAGGTAGTAAGATTAATTTATATAATTAAATGGAGTTCTGTCTTTAATCAAACTCTTGGTTGAAATAAAAAGTAAATATACAACTCTGCTGCAAATTCCAAATCGACTCTAATGGGGTGTCACCCCATTAGACCATTAAAAACGGAACAGTGCTTGAGCCGGTTATTGACGGGTCAATAACTCCGTGGCCTCCGGTTAGTACTTCCGGATTTTTTATCCCGTAGATAGCATATATAGTAGCCGCTATCGAATATGGAGAAAACTGATATGAGTCTTCTTTCGGCATCGAATAGAGTCTGTACTTTCTGATCATTTCATAAAGATATGTATCTCCTACAATACCCAACTGATTGAAAAACTTCTTGCCTCCAAACCAGTATACAACCTGATTGTTTCCGTGATCCCACCCGCTGGCGCTATTTAGCGTAAGATTCCTGCCGAAATCCCCGAAAACTACGATATTGATATTATCTTTTCCTACAGCTTTTGCGTGCTCTACGGCTGCATATATTGCCTGAAACAGCTCATACGCCCTTCCTCTGTGTTTACTGATCGCGTCAGAGTGGTCATCCCAGCTATTTTTACCGCCTATCATGGAGACAACCCTGGTATCCGGATTATTCACCAAAATCCTCATAGCAGCCTCCATTTTAAGGCCGTCAACCGTATTTGGATACTCTACCGGCAGAGTCTCATTGATAACTCTATCCAGAAAGTCGCTCATCAGAGTGCGCTTGTTGAAAATATCACTCAATGCGTCATAACGGTTGTGTCTCTGTGAAAGAGCTATAAGCCTTTCATTGAAGTTTGCATTATTCAATCTAATAGTTGCGGTTGTGTCTCCGACAGATACATACCCCTCCGGAGTCAGCGTATAGTTGTAGACATTTTCAAGTCGCCTATTGAAAGAGGCCGGTCTTAAAAAGTCGGGCAATATTTCCGGAGCGGCTCCATCTTCCAAAAGCCTGTAGTCACTTCCGTCAATGGCTACGTTTGTCAGTGAGGCATTCGAAGGTATAGCACCGTACCGGTTAAGAACATGCAGCAATGTTGTAACAATCCCGGAGTTATATCCTGCATCGTTGCCGTTCATATTTCTTTTCTGGCTAAAGCCGTGGGCCAGGGACCCACCCGGATTGTAACAGGTCCGAAAAAGATTCAAACTTCCGTCAGCAAGCATCGGCTCTAAAAACGCTTCACCTCCAGCCTCCTTCCAGAAGCCGTTTACGGTAGGGGTTATTCCTGTACTTGGATATGTCTTTAGCGACAAATCATTACTCTTGATCTCTTCAATATGCTGGACATTTCCTACAGCATCACTCATACCGCCGTTCAAAAAGACAATTATAGTCTGGGCATCATTGTTTGTAAATATATCCTTATCAAAAACAACTTGATCAAGAGGAAGGGGGGTGCTCGTATCTACAGGTATTACATCGGCAGATGTCATCTTTGGGAAAATGGCAGATGCCACCGCCGCAGTTATGGTTTTTTTCAGAAAATCTCTTCGTTTCATGATTCATCTCCTTGAGCCTGCACTTTTGTATATACGTATATCTCACTCAGCCTGGAGAAGTAGTCAAATGTCATAAGCATCATCGTAAACTTGTCAAAGCCTGTATCCGATATACAGCCTGCATTCTCCGCAATATTAATAAGAGTCTCCTTTTCATCCTCACTCATCTTTCGCCCTACAACATCCAAAAACATACTGTTCAAATAATTTTCAGGTGTGGTCGTGTCATATCTTGTAAGCAATTCTGAATAGTTCCATCCTTTGGCACCTCTTCTATTCAAAAAGACTGCATCTCTAATATTAAGATGCAGTCTCATTATGCTGTCCGAATCTGACGGTACCATATCGGATCTTCCAAGCTTGTAGGTAAACGCCAACTGCTTGGACACAGCCAGTCCTCCCTCATATACCTGACTTCCCGGCTGATGCATTCTGTCAAAAAAATCTGCTCCCGGATTTATATCCAATTTATGCGCAAGTGACATATATATCTCTTCGTATGACTTGACCTTGTCAGACTCCAGCAGATACTCTTTCGAGAAAATTATTTTGTCAAAAATATCCCTGAAGGTCTTCGGATCTGTTTCAACAATATCTTCGACTATTTCTCTTCGCCTATCTTCCGGGAAAGTTACGAAAAAGATATTGACAAGCCTTTGAACAACGCCCCTCATAAAATCTTCATGCTCTACAACGGCACGATAGAAATCTTCACCGGTTGTCACTGTAGTTCCCAGAAAGTCTATCGGTTCACTATTCTTTTCATCGGGATTTGTTTCATCATTGTAGAATGTATAGTAGTAGTCATTCGCGGTTTCGCTTACCGGCCCGTAGCTGACTACCCATCTCCAGTTTTTCAAAGCTTGTGCGGCCAAAGGAACATGCAGATCGTTAAAGTCATAGAGCCAGATCTCAAGCATCTCGCGCCCATTGTCTTCAGGACTTCTGAATCTTGACCAGTTCTCTTTCGAAACCATATGCGTATAGGCTATATCCTTAACATGGCTATTTTGAGCTATCATCGTTTTGAGTCTGCTGTAGTTGCTGCTGATCAGCTCTGGAAACGGATAGACACTTTCAACTTCCCAGGCAGGAGAGAAAAGGATAGTCTGTCCCAGAATATAGGCCATCCACTCATCATAATACTCTTTACTCAGTCTCGTATGATAGAGAGTTGAAATAATATTGGAATATATACTTCTGAACTTTTCCAGAAGCGGGTCACCAAACCGATTTCCATCAGATATCCGATAATCATCAGGCAGGATTTTGTCAAGATCCGGTTGTTCTACATTGCTGTCATACAGTGTCTTGTAAAAATCGGTTATAAAAGTACCTGTGCCTATCTCCTCCTTTACAGTTGTAAGATCTTTACCTTTATATAGCGTTGCATAGAGTTTATTTGCTACATATACTTTCTCATCTTCACTTAAAGCGTTGAAGCTTTCATCATCCATTATTTCAATCGACTTCGACTCGACAGAAACCGGCTCAGTTACAGATGCCGAGCCATCGGTTGATACCGGACTGGCGATAGAAAGCGTACTCTCTTCCTCCGTGCCGGCGCTTACGCACCCGGAAACCCCCAACATCACTATCAAGAGCAGTAAAGCCGCTATGAAGTCTTTGGCACGATACATCATTGTTACCTCCATAATAATAGCAGACAGATTGTACAATATGTATGTTTCATATCTGTTATCTGTCTACTTTCATTTAAATTTTCGATTAGGAAAGGAGACACTGACCGGGGTACACTCTTTGATCCGAAAGTAGTGCAGTAAGCATACAGACAGAAGTTCAGTGCAACCCGGCTATCTTCATTCCCATGAAGACCCGTGGCTTTCCGTCCCTGCCTCACGACAGGTTTGGCCTTTTACTATATCTAAGAACAATATCGGATATTATACACTGAAAGTTAAACGGTTATATATACTGGTTCATTAACGACTATAAACATACATGCATAACCAAAAGTTAGCCATCACGGCAAACAGTGTCTTTCTTGATATTCGACTGCCATCCAAACGGTACAGCTTCTGTCGCTTCTATCATCTATACATACAAGCAAAACGGTTTTGCTATAATTAGCATATCATTAACAACTCATTATTTTACACTACGGATATGCTGTGAAAAGACGAAAAATTTTGATTACCGGAGCTGACGGCTTCATAGGCTCCCACCTGACCCAAATGGCTGCCGAACGAGGCTACAGTGTCAAAGCTCTGGTTCAGTACAACTCATTCAACAGCTGGGGATGGCTCGATGATATAGAGATTGACGAAAATATAGAAGTCATAAGCGGAGATATAAGAGATCCCCATTTTTGCAAGGATATCGCAAAGGATATCGACACCATATTTCATCTTGCGGCTCTGATCGCCATTCCCTACTCGTACATCGCTCCAGACAGCTATATCGAGACAAACGTCAAAGGAACGCTGAACATTTGCCGGGCCGCTCTTGAAAACGGCTGCAGACGTGTTATTCACACCTCAACGAGCGAAGTCTACGGTACGGCACGATATGTGCCTATCGATGAAAACCATCCGCTCCAGCCGCAAAGCCCATACAGTGCAAGCAAAATCGGAGCCGATGCTATCGCCATGAGCCACTACCACTCATTCGACCTGCCCGTCACAATCGCCCGCCCCTTCAATACCTACGGTCCAAGGCAATCGGCCAGAGCGGTTATTCCTACGATCATAACGCAGATTGCCGCGGGAAAAAAGGAGATCTCGGTAGGAGATCTAACGCCGACAAGAGACTTCAACTACGTCACAGACACCTGCAGGGGGCTCATTGCGCTGGCCGAATCTGAAAAAGCAGTCGGCAAGAGTGTAAATATAGGCTCCAATTTCGAAATATCGATTGCCGATACACTTGAACTCATCAAAAAGCTCATGAACTCCGATGTCGCTTTCATAACGGATACCAAAAGAATCCGACCGAAAAACTCAGAAGTTCAAAGATTGTGGTGTGACAACACTCTTATCAAAGAGCTGACCGGTTTTTCTCCGCTTGTATCCCTCGAAGAGGGGCTGAAAAAAACTATCGAGTGGTTTAAAGATCCCAAAAATCTCCATCGATACAAGATCGACCTCTACAATGTTTGAATCTTTCGCCAATCTCGTAAAGAGTCTATATCCCGACAGCAGTACCGTGGCACTGCACGAACCGGTTTTGGGGGAGAGAGAAAAGAGTCTTTTGTCCGCATGTATTGACTCCACTTTCGTATCGACGGTAGGGCCGTATGTAGAAGAGTTTGAAAACAAGGTGGCCGATCTTGTCGGCTCCACCTACGCGGTTGCGACACTCAACGGGACCTCAGCCTTGCATGCGGCACTGCTTGCCGTCGGGGTAGAGCCGGGTTCGCTGGTCATAACCCAGCCTCTAACCTTCGTAGCCACCTGTAACGCCATCAGCTATTGCGGTGCCGAACCGCTATTTGTGGATATAGACCCCAAAACACTCGGAATGTCGCCCAAGTCGTTGCGAAACTATCTGGAAAACGAAACGAGATACAAAAACGGCAGACTCTGCGACAAAAGAAGCGGTAAATATATTTCGGCCATCCTTCCGGTCCACACTTTCGGTTTTCCTTGCGAAATGGAGACTCTCGTGCAAATATCCGGAAACTACGATATCCCGCTAATAGAAGATGCCGCAGAAAGCCTGGGAAGCCGCCTTGGTGAAAAACATACCGGTACATTTGCAAACGCGGGTGTTTTCAGCTTCAACGGAAACAAGATAGTGACTACCGGAGGAGGAGGCATCGTTGTCACCGACGATGCGGCTATCGCACAAAAAATAAGGCATATCACTACCACCGCCAAAACAGCGGACCCTTTTCACTCCTTTCACGATGAAATCGGCTTCAACTACCGTATGCCGAACCTGAACGCCGCTCTCGGATGTGCACAGCTCGAACGGCTGGACCATCACCTCAATGCGAAAAGATCGCTGGCGAACCTCTATCGACGTTTCTTCGAAGAGTACGATCATGTCACTTTCATCGACGAACCTGCAAATACACACTCGAACTACTGGCTCAACTCCATTCTCTTCAAAGAGCCGAAAACGCTATACGACTTTCTGGAATATACCCATAGCCTGAAAATATACACAAGAGCGGCATGGACGCCGATGTATAAGCTGCCTATGTTCTCGTCATGCTACCGACACGAAACGGGCGAAACAGAAGAGATTTGCTCAAGACTTGCAAACCTGCCGAGCTCCGCATCCGCAAATCTCAAAGGAAACGTATGAAAGAACCGATAGCCTTTGCAAAAGAGAATACAAAGATAAAAGATGCGATGGCCATGATCGACGACAGTCGTATCGTTCTTGTCATCGATGAAGACGAAAAGCTCATAGGTACTATAACAGACGGCGATATAAGACGCGCTCTTTTGAGAGGATTCACACTCGACGACGAGATCAAGACCATATACAACCCAAACCCGGTAACCTGTTCGATACACGACTCGAAAGAGACGGTACTGCAGACCGCTTTGAAAACCTATCTAAGACATATACCGATAGTGGATGACGAGCGAAGAGTCGCCGATGTACTCATCATCGAAGAGCTTTTAAAACCGACCTCGCATACCAACCCGGTCATTATAATGGCAGGCGGACTCGGAAGCAGACTGAGACCTCTGACCGAACATACGCCAAAACCGCTTTTGAAAATCGAAAACCGTCCTATTCTGGAGAAGATAGTGATAGACTTCGTAAGAAGCGGATTTACAAACTTCATTTTCTGCGTAAACTACAAATCGGACATGATCGAAAACCATTTCGGGGACGGTTCCGATTTCGGAGCCAAGATAACCTATATGCACGAAAAGAAGCGACTCGGCACCGCCGGAGCCCTCTCATTGGTTTCAGATATGGTAGAAGAGCCTTGTATCGTCATAAACGGAGATATTTTGACAAATCTCGACTTCGAAGCCATGCTCAATCACCACATACAAAGCGGATCTGTCGCCACAATGGGGGTAAGAGAGTACGAAATAAGAGTCCCTTACGGAGTAGTGAACGTCGAAGAGGACCGGATAGTAAAAATCGAAGAGAAACCGAGAAAGCTCTACTATGTAAACGCAGGTATTTACGTACTCGATCCGGAAGCTCTGAAGATGATTCCTAAAAACGAGTTTTTCGATATGCCCGATCTTTTTACACTTCTGCTTTCAAAGAACAAAAAATGCTCTCCCTACCCGATAAGAGAGTATTGGCTCGACATAGGAACCATCGACGACTACGAGAAGGCAAACAGGGATATGGAGATTTCCAAAATCATGGGAAACTACCGGAACAAGGAGCGTAAATGAGCTCTCTGCTCGATACCGTCGCTCTGATAAAAGACCCCTATTTCGATCCTGAATATGCCGCCTTGTATCTGGAGGGGAACTCTTCGCTCTTTCACTTCCGCTACGAAGAGGAGGAAAGATTCTTTTCGACTCTTTCCATAAAACGCCCGATCGACTCCGTCGCGGATGTGACGATAGATGAAGAGATCTACGATCTTGAGACCCCCTACGGCTACGGGGGCTATCTCGCCAACACTACAGACACCGACTTTTTACGCAAGGCGCTCGACGCCTACACAAGACACTGCGAAGAGGAGAAGATAGTTGCGGAGTTCATTCGTTTCCATCCGTTCAACACCTCCATACGTAGCTTTTTCGACTTTTTTGACTTCTGTATCGACGACAGACCCACTATCTACATAGATACGACCCTCACTACACAGAGTCGACATCAAACATACTCATCCAAAGTACGCAGAAAAATAAGAAAGTGTGAAAGAGAACTCAGCTTCTTTCAAACAGAAGATCTATCGACCTTCAAAGCACTATATCACGATACGATGAGGCGTAACCGAGCAGCCGATTTCTACAGATTTGACGACCGCTTCTTCGACTCCCTTTTCAGCAAGCCCTTTAGCAGGCTCTATGCTGTTTCGGACGACGAAGAGATCGTCTCTATGGTGCTTGTCCTTCTTGGTCCCGATATCATGCATATTCACCTAAGCGCCAACCGCTCCGAAAAGATGCACAAAAACGGAAACTACCTGCTGTTCGACAGAGTGTGCGATGAGGCTCGTGAAGCCGGATGTCGATACTCTTTTGTAGGCGGAGGAAGAAGCAATAGACCGGATGACACTCTCTTGCGTTTCAAGCGCCAGTTTTCTTCTCTTAGCCTTCCCTTCTACATAGCCGGTAAAATTTTTGATCAAAAAACATATCGCGATCTGCTGAATATTCACGAGAACATATTTCCCGACCTGAAGTCGACTCCATACTTTCTAAAATACCGCCTTACTGGAGGAGAAGGGATATGAAAAGGGTCTTCATTATTGCCGAAGCCGGAGTGAACCACAACGGCGTCCTTGAAACAGCGAAGAGAATGGTAGATGCAGCAGCCGACGCCGGGGCGGATGCCGTAAAGTTCCAGACATGGAAAACGGAGCTACTGATGACAAGAAGAGCGAAGCTGGCCGAATACCAGGCCGACAACCTCGAAGCGGTAGACTCACAGTTTGATATGGCACGCAGACTGGAACTGTCTTATGATGATTTCAGAAGGCTCAAGGAGTACTGCGATACAAAAAATATCCTTTTTCTATCCACACCGGATGAAGAGCGAAGCGCGACATTTCTCGCCTCTTTGCAGAGTACTTTCAAGATAGGCTCCGGCGAGCTGAACAACCTCCCCTTTTTGCGGCATGTCGCAAAACTCGCGAAAAAGATCATCCTCTCCACAGGTATGGGTACGCTTGCAGAAGTTGAACGGGCCATCGATGCTATAGAGTCGACCGGGATGAAAAGAAGAGACATTACCCTGCTGCACGCAACCACCCAGTATCCCACCCCGATGAACGCGGTAAACCTGAATGCCATGCGAACAATGGCCGCGGCATTCAAAACCGAAGTAGGCTACTCCGATCATACGCTGGGTATAGAGGTGCCTGTAGCGGCGGTCGCCATGGGAGCCGCAGTGATCGAAAAACACTTCACCCTCGACAAATCGATGGAGGGGCCGGACCACAAGGCGAGCCTGGATCCTGCGGAGCTGAAGCGAATGGTAGAGGCTATACGCAATATAGAAGCGGCCCTCGGAGACGGGATCAAAAGAGTGATGGAGTGCGAACTTCCCAACAGGCCTGTAGTAAGGAAGTATATCGTCGCGAGCAAAGATATCTCCAGGGGAGAGCGTCTGGACGAGACAAACCTCTGCCTGAAAAGAGCGGGAGAGGGAATCGAAGCCGACAGATGGGACGAGATCGTAGGCAGCGTAGCGCTCAGAAGTTACAAAAAGGATGAGCCGATATGAAAAAAATCGCTTTCTTTACAGCTACAAGAGCGGAGTTTGGATTTTTCACACCTCTTTTGAAGAGAGTCGAGTCTACGGAAGGCTTGGAATACAGACTTATAGTTTCAGGGACGCATCTGGCTCCCGGATTCGGCAAAACTATCGACCAGATCGAAGGCCGCTTCAAAATAGACAAGCGCATAGAGATGCTGCTCGACTCCGACAGCGGTATAGGTGCCGGCAAATCGATGGCACTGACCCAGATCTCACTGGTCGAAGCTCTCGATGAGCTGGATCCGGATATACTCCTCGTCGCCGGTGACAGATACGAGTCTTTGGCCGCGGCATCTTCTGCTACGCTTCTTGGAGTACCGGTCGCCCATTTTAGCGGCGGAGAGTTGACATTCGGCTCGATTGACGATCCGATCAGACACGCCATAACGAAATTGAGCCACCTCCACTTCACCGCGACACAAGCCTATCGAAAGAGGGTTATCCAGATGGGAGAGGCCCCGCAAAGAGTATTCAACGTAGGCGAGATCGGCCTGGAAAACATAGAGAATATTCGGCTACTCTCAAAAGAGGAGTTGCAAAAGAGGCTGGGGCTTGCCTTCAAAAAGAGAAACCTCATTGTTACTTTCCACCCGGAGACTGTAAAAAAGGATAGTGCCGACGACTTCAAAGAACTGCTCTTTGCACTAAAAGAGCTTCAAGATACCCTTGTCATCCTTACCAGATCAAACGCCGATGCCGGCGGACGGAAAATCAACGAAATGATCGACCGGTTCGTATCAGAAACCGATTTTGCGGTCGCATTCACTTCACTTGGTCAGCAAAACTATCTATCCGCTTTGCAGTATGTAGATGCGGTAGTGGGCAACAGCTCGAGCGGAATCATAGAAGCCCCCTCGTTCAAAACCGCCACGATCAATATAGGAGAGAGGCAACGAGGCAGAGTACAGGCCGAAAGTATCATAAACGCTCCGGCGAAAAAAGATGAGATTCTGTCGGCTATAAAGACCATATACTCAGATAGCTTCCGGGAAAAACTTCAAAAAGTAAAAAACCCCTACGAAAAGAGAGGAGGTTGCGACATGGTGATCCAAACTCTTTTGAATCACGATTTAAACTCCCTGATTCCGAAGGGATTCTACGATATCGACTTCAAGCTCCCGAAAGAGGGACAAGATGGTTGAAAAAAAGAGTACTCCGACATTTGTCGCTATCGTTCCGGCAAGAGGAGGAAGCAAACGGTTCAAAAAGAAGAATATAGCTCTTCTTGACGGAAAACCTCTTGTATGCTGGAGTATAGAGGCGGCAAAAAAGAGCCGCTATATCGATCGATGCATACTATCAACAGACGATCCGCAAATAGCGAAAGTCGCCAAAGAGTGCGGCGCGGAAGTACCGTTCATGCGCCCTTCGCACCTCGGCAGCGACACAGCAGGCAGTGAGCAGGTCGTAGAACATGCGCTAAAGCATATCATCGAAAGCGGTTTCAAGCCCGACTTTATAGTTTTGCTCCAGCCCACATCTCCGCTACGCAGAGCCGACCATATCGATGAAGCGATAGAGACAGCCATGAAAAATGGGGCCTCCGCCGTCATATCCGTAACGAAGGCGGAGCACTCGCCGCTTTGGTACGGAACACTTCCAAAAGACGGCAGCATGGATAGCTTTTTGAATCCCGATATATTCGGCAAAAGGTCCCAGGATCTGCCATCCTACTATAGAATCAACGGCGCTATCTACCTGATAAAAACCGAAACATTCCTGAAGGAGGGAACTCTTTTTCCAAAAAGAGGAACCTACGCCTATATAATGGAACAGGAAGCCTCTATCGATATAGATACCGTTACCGATCTTTATTGCGCCGAAGCTATCATGAAGGCAAAAAAGCAAAAAGCATGAGACTCTCCATACGAAGATTGCTGCGCTCCCTGGCCTTTTTCACCGGATTGCAATTTAAAAAGAGAGGGGTCGATATACTCTTTTACTACTCCGCTTTCTACTGCAAGGAGAGCGGTTACAACCCGTACTTCAAACCACTAACGGAGGCGTGTGAAAAAGCGGGTATAAGCTATATGGTTCTCGAAGAGCCGCATCCTCCGTATGAAGATAGAAAAAACGGATCGACAATTCCGGCCGATCTTCCGTTTTTTATCTCGATCCTTCTTAGAAAGACTCTATATAAAAATATAGACGACATAAACGAAAGAGAGCAGAAAATAGGAGCTTTTTTGAAAAGGACTCTTTTTAGAAATCTCTTTTTTGAAAACTATGTGACCATTTCGCAGAGTATCGTAGGCATCATTCGGGGAATGGATGAAAATGTAAATATATTCGACCTTCAGCACGGAGTGCTCTATTCGGGGCACGAATCCATATTCGACGCTACGAAAACGGTAGCCGGACACATTGTCGCCAACCGAATAAAGATTCTGCTTTACGGGCACGGCTTCAAAGAGACAATCTGCAGGTCGGATCCGACAGGATATTACGAAAAGAACGCTATCGTAATCGGACATCCTTTCTGGCCGCATATAAAAGAGCCCGGAAAAAAAAGAGAAAACATTGTCGCCGTCTCTATGCAGTTTATGGACTTCTACGGAGAATGCGACGAATGCAATCCGGCAATGTTAAAAGAGCTCGAGCGGCTAATCGAAGTGCTTGAACCCTACCTTGAAAAAGGCGAAATCGAACTCGTCTTGAAACATCATCCGCGTTTTGACGGTGAAGTCTCGATCGAATCGCTTCTGCAACAAAAAGGCGTGTCGCTTTGCCGAAAAACTTCCCGAGAACTTTTCGAGCGGGCCTTTTTGCATATCACATTCAGCTCCACTACGATTTTCGAAGCTGCCGCATCGGCGGTACCTACACTTCTTGTAGAAACAGGCTGCAGCTATCTGCCCTCTTCGATGTATAAAGATGAGTTCGGCTATCCGCTACCTCCTGCCGACGGCAAACAAAGCGCACTCGAGCTTCTTGAACTGCATAAAGACAGAGCCAGACTCGACCGCCTCTCACAAAGAGTTCTCGAGTGGGCGGATCGTTTCTACAGCCCATTTGATCCTTCACAGTTTTTTAACGAGATTGCACAAAGGAAACGCAATGAATCCTGACGATTTACTACAAGACTTCTACTACTCCGACGCCTACATCTCCTTGTACGCACAAGAAGAGGATGAAGAGCTTTTTGGCTTCGAGTACAAAGAGGGCAGAGAGTACTTCATCGCAAAGTCGCTAAAAAGACCTATCAGAAAGGTCGCAGGAACAGACATAGAACCTCTCCTTTTCGATCTAAACTCCGTTTATGGATACCAGGGGTATAGGAGTAACAGCGAAGATCCCGCTTTTATCGGAAGAGCCCTCGATAAATATACAGCTTACGCCATAAAGCACAATGTCGTGGCTGAGTTCATGTTTTTTCATCCGTTCAACGACTTTCCCGTTCGCTTTCACTCCTTTTTCGACTATATAGTAGCTGATCGCAACTATGTCGTAGTCAACCTTCAGGAAAACCTTTTCCCGAACTATAGAAGAAAACATAGAAGCGCCGTAAGAAAAGCGATGAGGGAGCTTCTGTTCAAAGAGGGAGACGATGTCGAAAAACTGATGCATCTATATCGATGGACTATGAAAAAGATCGGCATATCCGTAGATAAAAAGTTCAATATGGAGTTTTTTCACAATCTGCTCTCCTCCAAAGAGTGCAAGCTCTTTGAAGTCACAAACGGCCACGAGACTCTTACAATGGGGATATTCATATACTCTCCTCCGTTTATGCACTACCACGTAAGCGCCAACAGTGAGCTCGGCTACAAGCTCAACGCCCACAAACTTCTTGTCCACAAGGCACTCGAATTCGGCTATGAAGAAGGATGCCGATACGGCATACTCGGTATCGGCAGATCGACATCGCCCAACGACTCCCTCTACCAGTTCAAAAAACACTTCTCACGAAACGAGATCCAGGGATACGTCGCCGGAAAGATTTTCAACAATACAGAATACGACAGACTGTGCAGACTCCATGAAGAGGCGACTCGACGAAAAAGC
>JAMONQ010000065.1 GCA_027065635.1 Campylobacterales bacterium
GTCTATGTAAAAAGGGAAAATGGCGCTTGGAACCTTATTGTCGCCGCCCGCCTGATCGAAATAGAGAATAAGAAAGAGTTTCTCGCCGGAGTGCTCGTTTATCCACCATGTGTAGTTCCATTCGAAGGATTGAAAGATTCTGGCATGGCGGCTTTTTTCAAAGAGCGCGTCCCAGATCTCTTTCATGGATGAGAAGAGCGCGTCGTCGGTTACTATTTTTATGGCCATCACAACACCTTTTGATCGGTTTTTTCAAGTTTTAGCCGGTGTTCCTGGATAGCCATCAGACAAAGCGGCAGGGTACTCCAGAAAACGAACCCTTCAAAGCCGCTGACACTAAACAGATAGGCTTCGACGGCCGATGCTACGAACGAGTAGAGCGTTATGAAATAGAGAGATTTTTTCGGGCAACCGGTTTTGTATATTTTGATCAGGTAGTATATGAGCATTCCGAGAATGAATGTGGAAAAGATGGCGCCATACTGCGTTATTACGGCCAAAAAAGAGTTATGAGGGTTTGCGGCGAACATTGCGTCGATCCTGAATACACCGTGGCGGATCAGTACGGAGTCGGAAATGTATGCGTAGTTTATCAGCCCGTGGCCTGTCAACGGCTTTTCCAAAAATGTCTCAAAGGCCAGTTTCCACTCCATGGCCCGCCCTGAAAGAAGTCCCTCTTTCGATGTTTCCGCGCTTATAAGCCTCTCCAGCCCGGAGTGAAATCCGAAACTCGATGCAATCTGCTGCATCAAAAGCAGTGCCCCCACTCCCGCACTTAGCAGGAAAATCTTTTTCGGGGTGAGTCCTCCTTGAAATATAAAAGCGAGAACGACTCCTCCGATAGAGGCTCTTGAACCGCTGGCGAAGGAAAGCCCGAGAAAAAAGAGCAGCAGGAAAATTTTCAGTCTGCTTTTTTCAAGTTCAAGAAGTGCGATACCGAACAAGAGAGCGGAGAACCAGCCCAGCGAGTTTGGATTGTTGAAAGGGCCGCTGTATCGTCCGCCGAAGTAGGAGTGATTTGTCAAAAGGCCGTATAGAAGTATTACGAAGCCGGTCCACATGAATATTTTTGGCAGATGCTCTATCAGGAACTCCCTGTAATAGTAGATGGATATGGCTATCATCGCAAAAGTGATCGTACGTGCGGCGAAATACTCGATTCCCTTGGCGGATCGATCGAAAAGGATCCAGTACAGAAGTGTCGCCACACTCATCAGGATCAACACCGTAAACGCTTTGTGCAAAAAGATGTTCGGCTGCTTGAAGAGTATGTAAAAGGTGATGAAAATATATGCGCCCAGAACGGCATAGGCGAGAATTTTTGGAGCCATACTTGCATTGACAAGCACCAAGATAGTGAAAAATACCGGAATCGAATACTTTATAAAGCGTGAAAGAATCAATGCGCAGACTCTTTTTTTATAGTTTCGATCAATGAAGAGGGAAAAGGTTCGCCATAGTCTATCTCTCCCTCGAAGGCTTCTTCCTCTTTGTATAGCTTCTGACGGTGGGTGCCGGGAAACCATATAGTCGGCATTCTGCCAAGATAGGAGGCCCACATGCTGAACGTAGATGCCGAAGCTATCAAGAGCCTGCTCCTGCTCAAAGCGAGCATATCGGCTATCGCGGATCCGTAGAAGCGCCTGCGGGTATTCGGGAGCTTGAGAATCTCCGCAAGATCCTCGTCCGTGCCGTCGGAGAAGATGTTTACTTCGATATCGTATCCCGCTTCGCTTCTCAATCTGTTTACAATATCTACATACCACTTCATGGGAAGTCTGTAGTTCCAGGCACCCTGCCTGATGATATCTTCGTTTTCCGCAACGGTAAAGTCTCCCATGCGAATATGAACACAGATACCGTCAGAGTCAAACTTTTCGGCCTGCTCTTTATGGTGAGGCAGCACCATTTTCAACAACTCTTTTTTTATGATTTCAGAGTCATCCAGGATCGCTTCAAAAAGCCCCTCCATCCCACTGAAAACTACGACCTTCGTTCCATGGCTTTTTGTTTGCAGTATATCTTTCGCATCACTTTCAGCCACTTTCCGTGATGTATTCAAAAGAAGAAACTTGTTAATTCCTCCTATTTCATGCTCTTTGAACATGTCGCTGTAAAAGCGCTTGTCAAACTCTCCGCGCAGAATCGGTCCGAGCTTTACGGTTCTCCAGGTACTGTTTATGCGTTGTAGCTCATGCCTTTTTGCAAACGATACCGATCGTGCCCACGGGAAAAGCAGATTTCCAAGTCCCGGGCCGCCGAGACGAAAACCGAGACTCTCTCCTCTGCTGAAAGATGCAAATGTATATACGGATCCGCTCATCTGTATGCCTTTTTCAAAGAAAGGGTATGAATGTGATTCAAGAAATCTTTTATATATTTGTCTATATCGAGATTGTAGTCGACTTCGGATCTGTGATTATAACGAAATTCGATC
The DNA here is from genome assembly GCA_027065635.1 of Campylobacterales bacterium. Classification (GTDB taxonomy): domain Bacteria; phylum Campylobacterota; class Campylobacteria; order Campylobacterales; family Hydrogenimonadaceae; genus Hydrogenimonas. The sequence goes on from JAMONQ010000065.1 coordinate 2,438, forward strand.
AAATCGGCCAAGCCGCGATCATCTGCGCGATCGATGAGCGAGTAGGAGCGGTCATCCTCTCTTATCACCTCCTCTATGCCCTGGTTTTTTACCGCTATTACAGGAACACCGCACTGCAAGGCCTCCGCATATACGCATCCGAAGGCTTCATAGTAGGATGGAAGGACGAAGAGATCGAGCGAGTTGTAAAAGTCGTTCAGTTTCGTGTGGTCTACCTCTTTTTCAAAAGAAAACGTATCCTCCAGTTTGTGCTCTGTGATATACTTTTTGCACAGATCCATGGTGGGACCGCTGCCTATGAGACGCACCTTAATATCTTCCACTCCTCTGCGTTTGAACTCGTGAACAGCCTTTATCAGTGTAATGTGATCTTTGGTTTTGAAAAAGTTTCCAATACAGCCGATAGTAAAACGCTGATCCTTTCTAATCTCCTTTTTATAAAACTTTCGTGTATCCACACCGTTGTAGAGGATATATCTATTTCGATTCGAAAATCC
>JAMONQ010000066.1 GCA_027065635.1 Campylobacterales bacterium
TTATCTCCGCCGTAGCTTTTGCGACGATTTTGGCGGTAGTTTCCGGTCTGACGCTCGCAGGGGCTTCCGCCATCTCTCACGATCTATATGCAAATGTCTTCTCGACAGGAAAGACAGACGAGAAAAGGGAGATGAGAGTCTCCAAAATAGCGACGGTGGCACTGGGTATAGCGGCCATAATACTCGGTATACTTTTCGAGAAGCAGAATATAGCGTTTATGGTGGGACTTGCCTTTGCGATAGCGGCTTCGGCGAACTTTCCAGTCCTTTTTCTCTCTATCTACTGGAAGGGGCTGACCACAAGGGGTGCGGTAATAGGCGGTGCGATAGGTCTGACGACTGCGGTGGTGCTCGTGATCCTGGGGCCGATTGTCTGGGTAGAGATCCTCGGTAATGAAGAGGCTATCTTCCCTTATAAGTATCCGGCACTCTTTTCGGTGGCTGCGGCATTCGTATCTATATGGCTATTTTCCGTTACAGACCGAAGTGCCGGTGCTGCCAGAGAAAGAGCGGCGTTTGGTGCGCAGAGGATTAGATCGGAAACCGGCATAGGAGCCGAAGGGGCATCGGTGCATTAATGGTTATACGAACCCCTCCGGTACCTGGGTTTTTGTCACCACTTTTCTGTTCTCTATGGCGAGAATCTTGTCGCAGTACTTCAAAAGTCTGTCATCGTGCGTTACCATGATGATTGCGACGTTCTGCTCTTCCACTATCTTTCTTAGCATCTTTACCACGCTTACCGCCCGCTCCATATCGAGTGCGGCGGTAGGCTCGTCGGCGAGTATTATTTTGGGTTCGTTCGATAGGGCTCTGGCGATAGCGACACGCTGGTTCTGTCCTCCTGATAGTTGGGAGGGCATCGCGTTTCGCTTGTCGGCAATATCGAAGTATTCCAAAAGCTCCATCGCCTTCTTTTCGGCTCTGCTTTTGGGCCATTTGTTGGTAAGCGGAATGAGCATGACGTTTTCAATGATATTGAGAAAAGGGATCAGATAGTGGGCCTGGAAGATGAAGCCTATCTTCTCCCTTCGAATCTTTCTGGTATCCGGAATGCTCCAGCGGTTTTCGTCCCAGACCAGTTCGTCCCCCAGCCAGATCTTGCCGGCGGTCGGCTCCAGCACGCATCCAAGCATCATCAAAAGAGTCGTCTTTCCCGCGCCGCTCGGTGCTACGAGTGCCGCAAACTCTCCCTTTTTCACCTCCAGTGAAGCCTCTTCGAGAACCCGCACTTCCGTATCTCCGGATCCGAAGATCTTTGTAAGGCCCTCTACCTTTATTCCTGTCTCTTCCATCTATCCTCCGATCGCCGCGGTGGGGTCGGCCTTGATCGCTTTATGCACTCCAAAGAGACTCGATATGACCGATGCGGCCAGTATGATTCCAAAGAGTGCCCAGGCGTCCGGCATCTCCAGCACCACCCTTCTTGGAAACTTGTCCCATATGGCGTGTGCGAAGAGATTTGCGAATATGAATGCGATAATCCCAAGCAGTACGGTCTCTTGCATAATCATCTTTATTATCGTGATATTGGGCAGTCCGACAAGTTTCATTATCGAGATCTCCTTGATCTTCTCCAGTGTCATGGTATATATGATCAGCGCAATGATTATGCTCGATACCGCGATGAGAATGACTGTAAACATTCCTATCTGCTTGCTTGCGGTCTCAATAAGGTTTTTTGTAAGAATTTCGCGCTGTTCGTCAGCGGTAAAGACTCCAAGATGTTTCCAGCGCTTTATGGTCCTGGCCGTCTCATCGGGATCGACTCCTTTTTGGAGTGTGGCTACGACCGTATTTACCAGATGGTTGTCCGCCTGGACGTTTAGACCTCTTGCGCGATCGTTTCTAATTCTGGCGTTGGAGTAAAGAAACTGCAGCTCCTGCGAGTCCTTGAGGCTTACGAATATCGCCGGATCACCTCCGGAGGAGACTGCGCCCCTGGTTATGCCGACGACGGTGTAGATGTTTCTTCCCAGCCTGATTTTGTCTCCTATGTTGAAGCCGAGTTTGTGCGAGACGACGATTTCGTAGTGGCTTTTTTGGAGTCTTCGTCCCTCTATCAGCCTTTTCGGATTTATCGGATCTATCTCGCCAAACGGATCGTAGCCGACACAAAAGACGCGCTTCATCTGGCCTGACGGAGCGAGGACCTGCATATTCAAAAATGTCATCGCAGCTGTTTTTTCGATACCTTTCTGGCTTTTGAGGGTATCTTTGAGATCTTCGTGGATGCGGGAGCTTTCGGCAAAAGGTCCCAGAGTGTTTTCCTGTACTATCCACAAGTCGGCTCCTATGTCATCGAGCAGAGACTGGGCGTCTGCAATCATACCGCGGTATACTCCCACCATTATCAACACGATTCCAAGCAGCATCCCGACACCCATTGCCGTAACGATGAACTTGACGAAAGAGTGGCTTATATCCTTATATGCGAGATTGATCATATATTGATATCCGTTCCTTCTTTGAGCGGTTTTTTATGGAGGTCGGGCACCAGGATTTTCGAATCGGGCTCGACTCCTTCTACTGCGATTTTCCTGTCGTCTCTGGCAAGGATTTTCACTTTTACAAAGTGTGCTTTTCCGTCCCGATAGACCCAGACGCCGCCGTTTACCACCGTATTGTCCGGAATAAGCAGCGCTCCTTCAATCTCTCCTGTCTCTATCGTGGCTTCAGCCTGTTCGTTGAGATAAAAAGGTATGGGTATCTTGTCGAAAGCTACATCTATCGTCCTCTCCTGCGTTACCGGATCGCTTTTGGCCTCCACTCTCGCTACCTTGCCGCCAAACTCCTTTTCTGGATGGGATCTGAGCCTGATTTTCGCCCTGTTTCCGACTTCGATCCTGCCGCTTTCTCTTTCATCGATATAGACTCTTACCCAGACCGTCTTTGGATCCGCTATCGTCACTATCGGTTGTTGCGGCG
>JAMONQ010000067.1 GCA_027065635.1 Campylobacterales bacterium
TTTTTTGCTATAATTTCGGCCTCTTAACGAATACAAGTATGCGCAGGTGGTGGAATCGGTAGACACGCTGTCTTGAGGGGGCAGTGGGCTTTGCCCGTGCGAGTTCAAGTCTCGCTCTGCGCACCATTTCCCTTTACTCTCTTTTTAAAATTTTACTTCCCGATATGACTTTTTTACGAATTATCCCGAAAAATTTAATGATTCCGGTACTCTTTTCTTCATTCTTTCCTCTTATGATATTGATTTAATTAAAAATAGTGTAAAATCACTCTACCATTTACGCCGTTATGCCGTTACGGGTGCAAATCAAGCTTGGAAGTGGAGGAGTGGTATGAAGTTTTCATCGATAGTGCTGATTGGTGCGGGGCTCTTTTTCGCCGGATGTTCAGCCAACAAAGAGTTCGTCTATTTCAATCAGAACATGGACGAGAATAAAGTCGTGAAAGAGGTACCGGAGAGTGAATATGAGGCCGAAAAGCGGTTCGAGTGGAAAATCAGCCCGGGCGACAGGGTGGAGATCACCGTTTTCAACCAGACCGGATCTGCCGGTACGGCAGGCGCCGGACAGCTGAATACACTCCTGGGCACCAGTGCACAGTCGACCTTCGTCAACCGCACGGGAACAGAGGGCAAGCTCATCCCGCCGGATGGCAATGTGCGTCTTCCGCTGATAGGAAAGATCAAAATCGCCGGCCTGACAGAGAATGAAGCGGCTGAAAAATTGACCAAAGAGTACAAAAAGTATCTGCGCAACCCCTATGTCGAAGTCAAGATACAAAATCAGAAACTGATCGTTCTGGGTGAAGTCAAGGCCCCCGGCGTGGTTCCGGTCACGAGTGGTACGATGACGCTGTTCGAGGCGCTGGCTTCCACGGGAGATCTGACCGACGACGCTATGCGCACCAACATTCTCATACTGCGGGGAGACCTGAGACATCCGCAGGTACGCCAGGTCGATCTGACCGACATGTCCAAACTCAGACTCTCGAGTCTCATCCTGCGACCGAACGACATCGTCTATGTACAGCCGAGATATATGAAGGCGATCAACAAAGAGTTTGCCGAAAAGGGTGAGTTCTTCAACTTCCTGAATACGATCATGTCGCCGTTCCTTACCTATAGGGCGATCGATCAGAGTTACAATATAGGCATCACCCCCTCTACAGGAACAAATCCGTGAAACATGAGCCTATCGGTGCTTTAGAGGATGAGATAGATATCAAAGAGATCGTCAAAACGCTCTTTAGATACAAATGGTCGATTCTGCTTATCGTACTCATCTTTTTCGGGGGAGCGGCTACCTATGCCTACTTCTCCCCCAATATCTACAAAGCGGCCACGTCGCTCAAGATATCTTCCGAGACCACAAAGTCCATAGCGGGCTCCGATTTCATGAGTGCCGCACTTGGCAGCAGCGTCATGGAGCTCGACGACGAGATAGCTCTCATCCGCTCGCGCTTTCTGGCGAAAAAGGCACTCGAAGATCTCGATATCGGTACCCGCTACTTTACGGAAAAGAAGTACAAAAAAATCGAACTCTACAAAGACTCTCCCTTCGTAGTCTCTACCGAAATGGAGGATCCTTCGTTTTACGGGAGGGAGATTACCCTTATCCCCCTGAGCTCCAACTCGTTCAGGCTCACCATAGAGCCGGGCTGGAAGGAGAAGCTCAGATACAAGATTTTCAGCTACCTGAAGCTGCCGGCAGAAAAACCGCTCGAATATAACGAAGTACACAGCTACGGGGAAAAGATAAGCACACCGTGGTTTATATTGACCATACAGAAAGTGTATGACCTCGAAAATGAGAAATATTCGTTCAGTGTCGTGCCCAACGATCATATGTACTGGTTTATTCAAGGAGGCATCGATGTCTCTCCGCTCTCAAATTATGGAAGCATCGTCGAAGTCTCCTTTCGGGACACGGTACCCCTGCGGGCCAAAGAGATCGTAGATGCGGCGGTCAAGGCTTATAATGAAGAGAAGATAAGACTCAAAAGCGAAAGTGCCAACAAGACACTCAACTTCATCGATTCGCAGTTGGAGGCGATCCACAAGACATTGACGAAGTCTGCCACGAAGCTTCAGAGCTTCAAAGCGACCCATGTTATCATGGATGTCGGGGCGAAAGCGACCGCTACCGCCACCAAGCTCAGTGAGCTTGAAGCCAAGCTGTATGAAATAAATACGCAGATCAGTATTCTTGAAAACCTGCTCAGCTATATCGAGGCGGGTAAAGATATTAACGGCATCGATATGAGTTCCGCCCAGATAGTCGGGCCGGTTATCAGCGGCCTTATCGCGAAGCTTCAGACCGCCGTATCCCTGCGCTCCTCCCTGCTGGTGGACTATACGGAACTCCATCCCGACGTCATCAAAGTGACGGAGCAGATCAACCGGCTCAAGTCTATGCTGAAAGAGTCTATCAAGAGTTCGTTGAAGGGCTTCAAAGCGAGACGCAGTGAGATGCTCAAGCGGATCTCGGAATACAAACAGGCCCTTCAGTCCCTCCCCGGTGAGGAACAGAAGCTCACCCAGCTTACCCGCGACTTCATGGTCAATGAAAAGATCTACTCTTTCCTGCTCCAAAAGAGAGCGGAGACAGCTATCGTAGAGGCCTCCAAAGTATCGGAAGTCCAGGTGCTCGACGAAGCGCTCGTTCCCGGCTCTCCGGTGGCGCCCAAACGAAGAACCATACTGGCGATAGGACTTCTTCTGGGACTGGTCATCGGTATCCTGCAGGCTTTTGTCCGAAAGATGATGGACAATACCATCAAATCGGTGGAGGATGTAGAAAAACTGACAGATCTGCCGATATACGGCGTCATCCCTTTCCTGGGCTCCAAAAGGGTCAAGTCCGCTTACCTCGAGTCGCTCAGAGTGATTCGTACGAACCTGGAGTTCCTGGCAAACGGAGGT
>JAMONQ010000068.1 GCA_027065635.1 Campylobacterales bacterium
CGAAAAGCCGTGGTTCAAAAACGGAACGATCGCCAACGAAGAGGCTCTAAACACCATACTGCAGCGATATATCGAACTTAGCGGTGACAACAATGTATCGATCCGGCGATGGCTTGAAGTATTCGGCTTTGAAGGTGAGAGTGTAGATATCAACTATCTAAACAGCGAGCAGATCAGACTGCTCTACCCGGACCTGCCGGCGATCGTCGTAGATACTCTGGCAAGGCATGCCGCACTCTATAAAAGTGTAGACGATATTCCCATAGACCCGGAGTCGAAAGAGAAGCTGACACAAAGCCGCTTCGGCCTGATACCTGCTTTCAAAACATCTTCCATAGAAGCTACTATCGGCTTTACGACAACTCAAGAGTGCAGCGGAGAGATGAAATTTTTGATGGAGCTCAAGAAAAAGAGGATAAAAACGGTATCGCTCTCCCCGATACACTGCCCCTAACACTCTTTTGGTATAATAGCGTCTAAAATTAAGGTGTACATGAGAGTAGCGATTGTCCGACTGACGGCGATGGGAGACATTATCCACACGCTCGCCGCTTTGCAGTTTGTCAAAAAAGCGAAACCGGACACAGAGATAACCTGGTTCGTCGAAGAGAAGTTCGCAGGAATACTTCAGCACAACCCCGATATTGCTAAAGTGGTACCTGTAAATCTCCATAGATTCAAAAACTCCTTTTCTCTCCCGGCCCTCAAAGAGGAGTTTGCAAAAGTGAAAGAGGCTGGAGAGTTCGATATGGTAATCGATGTACAAGGACTAATCAAGTCTGCATTTCTGGCACGGATAGCCGGAAAAAATGTAATAGGACTCGATTATGCATCGGCCAAAGAGGGTGTGGCATCTTTTATGTATTCAAGGAGATTTGCCGTAGATTGTGCCCAGACAGCTCCATACCGTTTCGCATCTTTGATATCAAAAGCTCTCGAAACAGAGATATCCAAAGAGATGCTTCTTCACAAGGATCCATATCTGTATTTTAAAAAGGATAGCGAGTGCGAAGAGCTCTCCGGATGGTTTAGCAATATGAAAAAAAATATTCTGATCGTAACAGCTGCCAGCAACGAGAGCAAAACATACCCGCCCGAAAAGTTCGCGGAGGTGGCAAAAAGACTTGAATCGAACAATATACTTCTAATAGCCGGTAACGACAAAGAGAGAGAATCCGCAAAAAAGATAGAGAGATCTTCCGGTGCGAAACTGCTTCCGTCCATGAGTCTAAACGCCCTGAAATATGTAGTATCGCGTTGCGACCTGTTAATAGGAGGTGATACAGGCCCAAGCCATATGGCGTGGGCTATGAACCGCCCTTCACTGCTGCTTTTTGGCTCGACACCGCGATCGATGATGATGGAGACACCGATTAATATTGCCGTTACCTCCGGTGCCAAAGTGCATCCATGCCGTTTCGACAAAAAGGATCGCTCCATAAGATCCATAGAACCGGCCAAAGTTGCGAGTCAGGCCCTGGGACTACTCTCATGAGAGACAGACTCTATCTTCTGCTATTTAATATATTCCGGTCAATTGTCAAGCTGACACCGAGAAGGATAGAGTCTCTTTTTATAAAAGGATTGGCACGTCTTGTTTATCTGCTGGACTCAAAGCACCGCCATATCGCCCGCGTAAATCTGGATCTGGCTTTCGGGGAGGAGATAGACGACAGACAAAAAAGAGAGATCATCAAAAAAACCTACGAAAATCTTCTTTACAATCTGGCCGATTTCGTGCGCAATCAAGGGATAAGCGAAGATGAACTCTTCAAAAAGGTCCGCTTTGAAAACGAAGAGATCGTAGAAGAAGCAAAACAAAGTGGCAGACCTATCATCTTCATTACCGCACATTACGGCAACTGGGAGCTTCTGCCACTGGCAACCGCGGCCAGATTCGGACCGCTTACAGGCGTGGGCAGGCCTTTGGATTCAAAGGCGATGGATGAAATACTAAGAAAAAACAGAGAGCAGTTCGATATAGAGATGGTTCCGAAAAAAGGAGCGATGAGGGGATTGATCCGCGCTATCCAGTCGGGTCGCAGCGTCGGGCTGCTGGTCGATCAGAATACGGCCGAAAACGAGGGGATACTTATCGACTTTTTCGGCAAGGAGGCACGCCACACACCGGCCGCCGCCATTTTGGCAAAACGCTCGAACGCACTGATCATCCCGGCCTTCATCACTACCGAGGACCACCGAAGCTACACTATCACCTTCTACCCGCCACTTCAGATAGACCAGGAAATGCAAAAAGAGGAGGCGATCGACAAAAACGTCCAGGCCCAGGCGAAAATAACCGAAGAGATAATCCGCAAAAAACCGGAAGAGTGGTTCTGGCTCCACCAGCGCTGGAAAAACCGTTATGAGCATCTATACAGGAGAGGCCGATGAGAGGTTCGGCCATCAAAACTTCAAGAAGGGAGCGGATCGATCTGTGGATAAACTACCTCATCGTCGCTCTGGGCTTCACCCTACCCATCTCGACAGCCGCCAACAACATCCTGCTGGCATTCATACTGCTTTTATGGCTGGCTGCCGGCGGATTCAAAGAGAGATGGGAGCGGATCAAAAACAACCAAGCGGCCGTGGCGATCATAATCTTTTTTCTTTTGCACATTGCAGGACTTATCTACAGTAGCGACCCTAAAACGGGCATACTTGAAGTTTTGATTCGAGAGCAGCTGCTTCTTTTTATGCCAATCATTCTGTCCGTCATAAAAAAAGAGTTCATAAAAATTGCATTGAACGCTTTTTTGATCTCCATGACCATAGCGGTAGCTCTTTCGTATGCACTCTATTTCGATCTGACTCAACTGCCCTGGCGCATAACCAGACACGACAAGCCGATCCCCTTTTCCAGCAGTATCTCCTATGCACCCATTCTTGCTTTTGCTACTA
>JAMONQ010000069.1 GCA_027065635.1 Campylobacterales bacterium
GGTTTCGATATAGAGACCAAAAGCGACGAAACGCAAGCCAATAAGAGCGACGATCCGCTCGATCTCGTAGATTTTGAATTCGGAATCGCTGCAAGCGGTAGTGAAGAGCCAAAAGAGACGATGTTCATACCGGAAGAGACGAGCGGCGGCATGGAAGTACCTGAAATAGGGCTCAAGGCAGAGCCTGAAAAACCGGCGGCAACCAAAAACGAGAGCCCGGTTTTTGAAAAGCCTGCCGAAAGCGAAGATATAGCGGCAGATTTTCTGGTCGGCGACATCTCCGGGGTTTCGACAGCTCCAGATAGCGCCGAAAGCGGCATGCAGATGCCGGACATCGCCAAAATATCTTCGGCTCTCGGACTTCCGGAAACCATGGTCAAAGAGTTCATCAAGGAGTTCATAGCGACCTACATGAACGATCTGCCGGAAGTTGAAGCGGCAATGGCGTCAAGCAACACCCACGTTGTCAAAAAAGAGGCCATAAAACTGAAAGGGGTCGCCGCAAATCTGATGATGGAGCCGTTGAGCGAGGCACTCGAAAACGTCGTCAACGCAAAGAGCGACACCGATATCGCCTCGGCATGGAAGCAGATTGAGCGTTATATAAACGGTCTGCTTCCGCACTACGCTCCGGAATTTGCGCCAGGAGCCGAAGAGGAGAAGATCGACAACGAAACAGGCACCTCTGCCGATCAAGAGCCGTATATCGAGCCTCTGTTCGAAAAAGAGAGCGGCGATGAGATCAGGATCGCGGAGGATGAGAGACCGAGGCTCAAACTCGAAGAGAAGGATACCGGAGAGACGATCGTGTTCGATCCCAACGAAGCTGCGGACGCGCTCGGTCTGCCAGAGTCGTTGATTCTCGAGTTCGTAAACGACTTCATAAGCCAGGCCCGCGAAGAGATGAGCAGCTTCGAAGATGCATACGAGAAGGGCGATATCGAAACCATCAACGAGATAGCGCACAAGCTAAAAGGGGTGGCCGCAAATCTGAGGATCGAGGATATGCGCCAGCTCATGGAGAATGTTCAACACGCCAAAAGCCCTCAAGAGGTTGAAAAGGAGCTTATAGACTTTTATCACAAGCTCGCCGCTCTTACAAAAACGATGGCAAAGGAGTATGCGTGAAAATTAGGCTACTTGCGCTGCTGATTCTGTTTCCGGCGATCCTTTCGGCCAGCTACTTTTCAGACGGTATACGCGCATACAAAACGGGAAACTATCTAAAAGCCAAGAAGATGCTTGAAATGGCGCTCAAAGAGGAGGGCTCGCAACAAGCCAACTTTTTGCTGGGACTTTTGTACCTCAAGGGGGGCAAAGGGGTGGCCAAAGATATTCCGAAAGCGCGTATATACCTGCAAAAAGCCGTCGATTTCGGAAATATACGCGCAAAATGCTATCTCGCAAAAGCCTATCTACTCGCAAAAAAGAAGGATAAAAAGAGAATAATGGACCTCCTTAAAGAGGGGAAAGAGGGCGGTGCCGGCGAATGCAGCGCGATCGCCAACGAATTCAACATACCAATATAAGCAGAGGTGATTTATGCAAATAGGCGTACGAAACAAGCTGAAACTCATATCCTTATTTCCAATTGTTCTGTTACTCGGGTTTGCAAGCTTCTTCCTCTACCAGTCGGCCACAAACTACCTGAAAGTTCAAACGCTAAACGAGAGAATCGGCTACAACGCCATTTTGAACAATGTAGCCACACAGCTTGCAAAAGAGAGAGGTCTTACGGCGATATACATCGCTTCAAACGGCAAAAAAGCGGTAGAGCAGCTAAAAAAACAGCGCGCCGAGGTGGACAAGGAGATCGCCGTATTGAACCGCTACCTCTCCAGCCATACGGATGTAAGGCCCAAAAAACTCATCCGCCTGCTTCTTGGTATGCTGAAAAAGAAGCGCGAACAGATCGATACGATGCAGATCGACTTCGACAAAGCCTTTTTCAACTACTATTCGATCCTGATCAAATCCATACTCGAAGAGATAGACAAGGTTACGACCATAGGCCTCGAGCATGAGATAGCAAACGAAGCCAAAGCCTACGTAAACTTCGCCAGAGCCAAAGAGTATAGCGGTATCGAACGCGGTTTCATGGCCTATATCCTGACACGATATACAAAAATGAGCGATGAAGAGCTTCAAAAGTGGATCCACTATATCGGACAGGCCGACTCGTACGATTACGACTTCATCACCGACGAGGAGCTCAAGCAGCGCCTCAAAGCGATACTCTCCTCTCCCGACGTAAAAAAGGTTTTCAAAGAGTTGTATGACGCGAGGACCGAAATCATCCACTCGATCAACGACGGATACTACACCGTCGATCCCAACTACTGGTTCGCTCTAAATACACAGAAAATCGAAAAACTGGCCAAAGCACAGAGTATCGTATACGACTCTCTCGAACAAAAGTCCGCCCTGACCATGGAAGAGCAGATGCTCGTAGCGGTCGCTTCGGCGGCTCTGTGGATAATTACACTTATACTGGCTACCGTCGGATATTTCGTAAGTAAAGAGATCACCAGGAACATAAAGAATCTCGAAGCCATACTCCAAAGCGCCGCGGAATCGACAAGCAAACAGATAAACATCAACCTCGATACCGCCGAAGGTACGGCGAAAGCCTACGCCCTTTTGCAAACGATCATAGAGGAGGCAAGACACGAGCAGCAGCGTGCCGAAGAGGCGAGCGAAGCGAAAAGCCTCTTTCTCGCCAATATGAGCCACGAGATAAGAACCCCTCTCAACGGTATCGTAGGCTTTACCGAACTTCTTAAAAACACCGAACTCAAAGGCGAGCAGAAAGAGTTTGTCAGTATCATCGAAAAGAGCTCCGAAAACCTTCTTGA
>JAMONQ010000070.1 GCA_027065635.1 Campylobacterales bacterium
GAAACAGCTTTGAAGACTATTTTGCACAAAAGCCTCATCTTTCAGCGCCTCGACCGCAGCCACAAGACTCAAAGTGGTGACGTTGAACGGGGGCCTGAGCTTGTAGAGGGCCTTGATGATATCGCCTGAAGCGATGCCGTATCCGATACGCATTCCTCCCAGACCGTACGCTTTGGAAAAAGTGCCGAGGTAGAGCAGATGCGGGAATCTCGCTATCAGGGATGAAGGATCGAGAGCCTTCGCTTCATCCTTGTATGATGCATACTCCTGATATGCACCGTCGAGTACGACAAGCGTATCACGATCTACGGCATCGATAAAGTTTTCTATATCGATCCTGTCGAGACACTCTCCGACGGGGTTGTTGGGTGCACATATGAAAACGATCTCCGGAGAATGTTCCTTGTAGAGTCTGTACATCGCATCGAGATCGTGCTCTATACCTTCAGCCTTTATAATAGAGGCTCCGCACTGTGCAGCATATATCTGGTACATCGCAAAGGTTACTTCACTCTGCAAAATCTTCGCTCCGCCGTACAGCTTGGCACGGCATGCAAGCTCTATCACCTGATCGCTCCCGGCTCCTATGACAAGATTCGATACATCTACATCGAACCTGGATGCGAGTGCCGACTTGAGCTCCGTCATCGTATCGTCCGGATAGCGGAACATCATGTTCGCCGCATTCTCCACAGCCTCGATCGCTTTCGGACTGCATCCGTACGGATTTTCGTTGGAAGCGAGCTTGATTATATCTGAAGGGTCTATACCGAACTCCCGTACCACAAGCTCTATGGGCTTGCCGGGCTCATAGGTCCTTAGGTGTTCGATGACTGGATTGAATTTCATTCTCTTCCTTAACCGCTCTGAACATAACTGCCCAGATATTTGATCTCGTCGCTATGCTTTTGCAAAACCGCTTTGACAGCGGCATCCTCTTTGTGTCCCTCAAAATCTATATAGAACCAGTAGTCAAACTCCGTTTCTCCGAATGCCGGCCTGCTTTCAATCTTTTTGAGGTTAATACCCGCATCGTGAAAACTTCGCAGAAATTCGTAAAGGCTGCCTGGTTTGTCGGAGAGTTTCGCCAATATCGATGTCTTGTCCGATCCGCTCGGCTCGTTCTCGAAATCGCTGAGTATGATAAACCTGGTTCTGTTTTTGTGGTTGTCCTCTATATTTTCGAACATTACCGGAACGTTGTAGAGTTTGGCGGCGATATGTGAACATATGGCGGCACTCTCTCTATCCTGCGCCGCGAGTCTGGCGGCCTTGGCCGTGGACTCTACCGGAACGTACTCTACGGTATCGAGCTCATGCTCCATGAGGAAGCTTCTGCATTGATTGAAAGCTATATCTTTCGAATATATTCGCTTTATCTGGTGCAGATGCTGCGCATTGGTTACAAAAGAGTGGTGAATGGGCAGATATAGCTCGGCGACGATCTTCAGGTCACTTTTGGCGAGCTCATCAAGCGTCTCTCCCACAAAGCCGTTGGTATTGTTCTCTATCGGAACTACCGCAAACCTGGCGCGATCCGCATGCACCGCTTTGAATACCGCAGGAATTGAGTGAAGAGGTATATATTCGCTCATGGCACCGAAACGGTTCTCGGCAGCCTGATGGGTGAAGCTCCCTTCCGGACCGAGATATGCCACCCTTTGAGGCTGTTCGAAATTTCTGGCGACGGCGAAGATCTCCACAAAAATGGCCTCGATGGCCGCCTCCGTGAGGGGCCCTTCATTCTTCTGCACAAGTCTTTTGATAATCGCCTTTTCACGCTCCGGGCGATATATCGCCCCGCCGGTTCTATGCTTGAGCTCCCCAACCTCCTGAACGATCTTTATACGCTCGTTCAAAAGCTCCAGAAGCTTGTCGTCTATCCTGTCGATCCGCTTTCGAAGCTCTTCGAGACTCACGCTGCACCTCTCTTGTTGGATTCGAACCACTCGCCTATATCACCGGCGATCCAGTCCGGCTCGACCTCTTTGGCCGCCTTCCTGGCTTCCTGTATGGAAGCTATCTTTCCGCTGAGCACCAAAGCGGTACGCATGCCGAGCTCTTTCGCGCCGCCAAGATCTCCTATGAGATCGTCGCTGATCATCACTATATCGCTATACTCCAGGGAGGCGTCTTGCTCTTTGAGTCTACGCAGAGCTTCGCCGTAAAAGCTGCCGCTCGGCTTGCCGACGACAGTATACTCCTGGCCGGTAGCGAACGAGAGCATCTTCAAGACAGCTCCCACTCCGGGGTATCTGCGTCCATTTTTGGCATACAAAGAGGTTTCATGCATCCCCACAAGTTTCGCACCGGAAAGAATTCCCTCTATCATCACCGCGAACTCATCATTGCAGAAATCCTCTTTTACGCTCACCAAGACCGCTTCGGGCCGCTCGTATTCGAGCCTGTAACCACGATCCTCCAAAAGTCTCAAAAAAGCGTCCGTACCGTAAGCGGCACTCTTGCAGGGCGGCAAAATCTTTTGAAGCACCATCAGCGGATCGAGATACTGCAGATCATCAAACTCGAAGCCGAGATCTCTCAGATATGCTCTGAAAGCTTCGCTCTTTAGTTTCGTATTGTTCGTGACCAGCAGAAACGGAACTCCCTCTCTTTTTAAAGAAGAGATCGACTCCAGAGCACCGGGAATAGGCATTTTGTCCCTATCGTCAATCAGTGTTCCCTGTACGTCGATCATATATCCTCTTACAGACACATCTTCTCCAGTCTGACCAGATCGTCGAAACTCTCACGCACCCTAATACAGCGCTCTTTGTCTCCCTCCACGGCCACTTCGGCAGGTCTTGGGCGGGTGTTGTAGTTGCTCGCCATTACAAAGCCGTACGCTCCGGCACTGTGCACGACCACGAGATCTCCCGGCTCTGTTGGAGGAAGAAGCCTGTTTTTGGCGAAAAAATCGCCGCTTTCGCACACCGGCCCCACAAGATCCGCCTCGCTCTCCTCTCCCTCCCTGCCTACGACTTCAACCTTGTGGTAGGCGTTGTAGAGGCTTGGACGCAGCAGATCGTTCATACCTCCGTCAACTATGATAAAGCGTTTCCCCTCATTCACCTTTTCATACAGGACACGCGTCACAAAGTAGCCGCCGTTTCCTACCATGAAACGTCCCGGTTCACAGACTACCGTCACATCGAGGCCGTGCAGTGTCGAAAAGATCGCCTTCGCATAGTCGGCCGGATCTATAGTTTTCTCGTCGTCATAAACTATCCCGACTCCTCCGCCTACGTCGAAAAAGCGTATATCGATCTTTATAGCTTTCAGACTCCTTACAAGATCGGCTACGATAGATGCCGCTTCTTTTATGGGCTCGAGCTCCGTAAGTTGCGAACCTATATGGAAATGGATACCGACAGGATCGAGGTTTGGCGAGTTTTTGGCCCGAATGTAGATCCGTTTTGCGGTTTCGATATCGACGCCAAACTTGTTTTCGTGCAGGCCGGTAGAGATATACGGATGCGTTTTCGGATCGATGTTCGGATTGACTCTGATGCTAATACGGGCCTCCTTTTGGAGCCTTTTTGCTATCTGCTCGACACGATCCATCTCAGCCTCGCTCTCCAGATTGAGAAGCAAGATATCCTCTTTGAGCGCCTCCTCTATCTCCTCGTCCCGTTTACCGACGCCGCTGAAAATGATCTTGTACTTTGGAACACCGGCGGCCAATGCCCTTTTTACCTCGCCGATGGATACGCAATCGGCACCTGAGCCCAATGCCGCAAGATGGGATATAACGGAAAGGTTGGAGTTGGCTTTTACCGCATAACATATCAGAGATTTTTTGCCGGAAAAGGCTTTTTTCAGCTCTTCGTACCGGTTTGCGATATGCTCGAAGTCGTAGATATACAAAGGGGTGTCATATTTTTCGGCCAATGCTTTGAAGTCGATCAAAAGAGAACCTTTAAAAAAATTTCCTGTATTTCACGTAAATGTGAGTATTTTATCAAAAAATCTATAAAGAGGAGTTTGTCTGAAGCACAATGCTATCTGTTCGTTCTGAACAGGTAACTGTAAAGCGCCGCGACAGCGAGTATGCCTACCGCCGTCAAGGTACCGAACTCCGGGAGAATCACGCCGCTGAGACTTATACGGTACAAAAGATAGATAATGCCCCATATAAACAGTGTCGCACCGATCAGCGTGAACGAGACCCACAAAAGATTGGCGCTTCTGGCGTGAGGAGGGATGGATAGAAAGAAGATGACCACCAAACACATTGCAAAAAACGGAGAAACCGCCATATAGTAGAAAATGGAGCGCACTTTGGAAGTTTCAAGCTTTTGCGAAACAAGCAGATTGAAAGCGTCGTAGGCATCCTGAATGGTATAGTACCTTTTCCCTTCGAAAACGGATGTCAGGATTTTCGGCTTGAATCCCACCAGGGTATGGACATCTTTTTTTCGCTCGATTTTCAAGCCGTCTCTCGAGAGACCTTCCACATGAGGCTTGGTAACGATTCTGGCATCTTCCATAAGCCATTTTCCATCATCGAACTTCGCACTTTTTGCATATATGGTTTCGATCAGGTCACCGTTTTTCATTCTGTATATCCTGATATCTCTGGCCTCCTTTTTTGACGGAATGAGCCTGGAAATATATACGAAGCTGTCGTTATATTTCAAAAAGAGATTTTTGGTAACGGAAAGGGTGCTCTTTTTTTGGATCAAAGCCTTCGCATAGAGTTCGGAGTTGACAAAAGATGTAAAATGAAGAGATATGTAAAGCAGCGTCAATACGAAAGAGACCCAGATAAAAGGGCGAAGAACCTCTTTTTTCGAATACCCCAGAGCGTAGAAACTTACCAGAGCGTTCGAGCGGATCAAGGACATCTTGGCAACAATCATGGAGAGCACCAGAGCGATCGGAAAGAGAAGGCTTAGTGCATACGATCCTTTGTAAAAGAGGTACAAAATCTTGATATTGAAGCCTGTCAGACTCGAAGCGTTTTGCATATAGTCCAGGCCCGCAAAGAAAAAGGCCAATGCGAAAGCGATCAGAAAGAAGTGGCGGATATAGAGCCATGAGACATAGCGAAACATTCTCATTTGAGATCATGCTCCGGCTTTTTTATGCTGTATCTGGATGAAACATACTCCAAAGAGTGCCTTGTCAGCTCCAGTGCCGCCCTGGCGGAGTGCGCTATCCAGTCCGGCAGCACTTCAAGCTCGCGCTCGGTAAAGTCGCTCAAAACATAATCTGCCGTCTGGGATCTGTAAAGAGGCTTTCCTATACCCATTCTCACACGCAAGTATCCGTTTCCTACCGATTCATCGATCGATTTCAAGCCATTGTGTCCGCCGCTTCCGCCGCCTTTTTTGAAACGGACGGCGCCAAAGGGAAGATCGAGGTCGTCGTGGATTACTATGATACGGTCCGTATCGATTTTGTAGAAATTCTTGACCGCCTGCACGGAGACTCCGGAACGGTTCATATATGTAGAGGGTTTTAGAAGGAGCAGCTCTTTCGTTTTGAATAGTTCACCGTGAAAAGAGGATGAAGAGGCGGGATGGGCACTTGACTCCCCGACAATCCTGTCGAGGGTCAGAAAGCCGATATTGTGGCGGGTCGTCTCATACTGGACTCCAGGATTCCCCAGGCCGACGACGAGCCACATATGCAGTTCTTACTTGGCTTTGATAACCCCGACAACAGGTACGCGTCCGGCTACCATGATTTTGTATTTGTCAGATTCTGGAATATCTCTGACCAAAATTGCGTCTCCGACATCCAGATCGCTTACATCGAGGGTAAAGGCTTCAGGAATATTCTCTATCGTACCCTTCACCTTGATACGTCGCTTGGAGATTGCCAGAACACCTTTGTTTTTGAGGCCCTTCGGAGTTCCGGTCGTCTTTACCGGTACCATGTAGTGGGTAACTACACCAGGCTGCGCCACCATAAGGTCTACATGCAGAATCTGGTCCGTTACAGGATGGAGCTGGTACTCCTGAATGACCACATCCATCTCTTTTCCGTCTACCTTGATAGGGAAAGCGAGTTTCTCCTTGTGGCGGACGGTTCTTATAAACTCACCCATCTTGAACGCGGCATGAATGTTTTCAAGCCCCTTTCCATAGATGTTGGCGATTAGATAACCATCTCGGCGAAGTTTTTTCGCATCGCTTTTGCCGATACTCTCTCTAACGATTCCTTCCAACATTTTGTTGTCCTTAAGTAGTTTGGATTCAAGTACGCCGGGGTACTTTAAGAGGCGAATTCTACCAAACTTCTGTTTAATCTTCTTTTAAAGCAAAAATATCGGAGTCGTGCTCCGGTATGTATACACTCTCTTTCGAGTTGCCAGATCCTATATTGGCATCCATTCCCTCCATACGCAGCTTCAAATCGTTCGGACTCGACGCGTGCCTCAAAGCTTCGGTCTTTGAAATCTTGCCCTTTTGATAGAGTTCCAAAAGAGCGGTATCGAAGCTCTGTGTTCCGTAGATCTGCGTCCCCTCGTCCAGCGCATCCTTTATCTCCATGTCACGTCCCTCAAGGATAAGCTTTTGAATATAGGAGGTATTGAACAAAATCTCTACGGCCGCGGTCTTTTTGCCGTCTACGGTTTTTACGAGTCTTTGGGAGAGAACACCTTCAAGCACCGATGCGAGAGTGTTTCTGACCCTGTTTTGATCTTCCGCCGGGAATACGCTTATAATCCTGTTTATCGTCTCTTTCGCATCGAGCGTATGAAGCGTTGAAAAGACCAGGTGTCCCGTTTCCGCGGCATGCAAAGCGGTATCAATCGTCTCTATATCACGCATCTCGCCCACCAGTATGATGTCGGGATCCTCACGAAGCGAAGCTCTAAGAGCGTTGGCGAAACTCAGGGAATCCTGCCCGATACTTCTTTGGTTTATCAAGCACTTTCTATCTTTATGGACAAATTCGATCGGATCCTCGATGGTGATAATGTGCTTTCTGTGTTTTCTGTTGATCTCGTCGATGAGAGCGGCCAGAGTCGTCGACTTTCCGGAACCGGTAACGCCTGTCACCAGCACCAGACCGCGGGATATATCGGTAAGTTTGTGAAGCGCTTCCGGCAGCTCCAGCTGATCGATCGTGGAGATCTCCACAGGAATCACCCTGAAGACGGCGGAAACCCCGTCCATCTGGAAAAACATATTTCCTCTGAAACGTATCTTTTCGTCATAGACATAGAGAAAATCGATCTCCTTCTTTTCGACAAACTCGGCAAAACGGCGGCGAAGCATCTCCTTGGCGAGGAGAATCGACTCCTCCTTGGTGATCTTCTCTTTGGTTACGGTAACTATATCCCCGTTTATCCTTGCTCGCACCTGTGCATTCGCCTTGATATGAAGGTCGCTTCCTTCATGCTCGATCAGACCCTTCATATAGCGCCTGACCCTTTCGGTCATCTCAAATGACAATTCGCTTACATCGACATCTTTTTCGTTCTCAAGATTTTCCATAAAACTACTCCAAATGTGCCAAAAGTTTGGTAAACGACTCCTTGAACGCCTTGAGCCCGTCCTCCATAAGCTTGTCGTATACACTCTGCATATCTATACCGGCAGCCTCCACAGCTTTGAAGAAAGTATCGATAGCCGTTTCATCCACAGGAAGCTTCGGCGCATGTAGCGGATGTTCCATAAAGTGTTCGATCGTATCGAGAGGAGCCGTATTGACAGAGTGGGGTGCCATCAACTCCGTGATATAGTAATCGGCCTCGTAGGCGTCGGTTTTAACGCCGGTACTGGCAAAAAGAGTTCTTATGGCTTTTTCTCCCCGCGACTCGACAAGATTGTATATCCTGGCCGCATTCATGATTCCGGTACGACCCGGCTGCACTCCCGACTTTTCGAGCTTCTCATCGAGCATACGGTCAAACCTGCTCACAAAAACGCTCAACACAGCCTTGACACTCTTTTGTCCGGCGGCCCCGTAGATCTTCATCCCCTCTTCTATCGCATCAAGGCATTTCAAAGCCTGCATAGGAGAGAAAATAAGAGTCGCATTGACATGGATACCGTCGCTTACGAGAGTCCTCATGGCTTTGTAACCGGCATCCGTCGCAGGGACTTTTATCATGACGTTCTCCATGCCTATTTCCCGGTAGAGCCTTCGCCCCTCTTCGACCGTTCCTTCGAAATCGTCAGACAAAAAGGGATCTACCTCGATGCTGACAAAGCCGTCTCTGCCCTCCTCGTAGAGAGGATAGAGCGCTTCCGCAGCCAATTTTATATCCTCTTTGGCCAACTCTTCATATTTGGTTTTTGCAGTGTGATTTTTCAATCTCTCCAACTGGGCCGTATAGGCAGGCGAAGTTTCGATGGACGATGCGAAAATCGAAGGGTTGCTCGTCGCACCGTTGATAACTCCATCCGCTACAAGGCGTCGAAACTCCTTTTGCAGATAGTCCCTCTCTATAAAATCGAGCCAGAGGGAAAATCCGATACGCTCGTTTACCATACCGCTCTCCTGATTAAAATTGCTTTACCACTCCATCTGTTCAAGAAGGGAGTCGTAAACCTTCCAGTTTCCATGTATACCCAAAGATAGCTGAGTAACCTCCAGCTCGTCAAGAAACCTCTCTCTTGGTACCTTCTGGGCACCAAGACGCATGAGGTGTTCGGAGGGTATCTGACAATCTATGAAATCGAAACTCCATCTCTTTGCAAGCTCCACCATATAGGCAAGCGCGATTTTGGAAGCATCCGGCACGAGAGAGAACATAGACTCTCCGAAAAATGCCAGACCTATGCTTATGCCGTATAGTCCGCCCACAAGATTTCCCTCTTCGTCGTAAACTTCGACGGAGTGGGCAAAGCCGCGCTGATGAAGCGCACTATAAGACTCTATCACTTCCGGCAGAATCCAGCTACCGGTCTGCCCATGCCTCGGAACCTTGGAGCAGTGTCTCATAACAGAAGTGAAGTTTCCGTCCAATTTTACCGAAAAGCGTTTTTGACGAAGCTTTTTTCTTAGCGATCTCGAGATTTTGAATCGATCGGGATAAAGAAGCAGTCTCGGATCCGGCGACCACCACAAAATAGGATCACCTTCGTTATACCACGGAAAGATACCCTTCCTGTATGCCGCCAGAATCCTGTCCGGGTTGAGATCTCCGCCATAGGCAAGAAGCCCCTCTTTAATGGCGAAACGTGGATTTGGGAATATGTAGTCGAATCCGAGCCGGGGAATCCCTGGCCCGTTAGACACGCTCGGCAACCTTGAAAGTCAAAGATTCGCCATCCAGATCGAAGTGCGCCTCTCCGCCCTCTTTAAGCGAACCGAACAGTATCTCTTCCGTCAACGGCGCTTTTATCTTCTCTGCAATGACCCTGCCCAGAGGCCTCGCACCCATCGTTTCGTCATATCCCTCTTTGGCCAGATAGCCTCTGGCGGCATCGGAGAGCCTGATGGTGATCTTTCTCTCGGCCATCTGGGAGTTGAGTTCATCGATAAACTTGTCGACAATCCTTTTGACATCTTCAAACTTCAGATGTTCGAAACGTACGACGGCATCGAGTCTGTTTCTAAACTCCGGAGAGAAAGCGGACTTGATAGCCGTATCGTGTTTCGCTTCGTTTCGAGCACCGAATCCCATCACATTGGCCTCCGTAGCCCCCACGTTGGAGGTCATTATTATGATTACGTTTTTGAAGTCGGCGCGGTTTCCGGTGTTGTCTGTAAGCATTGCGTTATCCATCACCTGAAGCAGTACCTGGATCAGATCCGGATGAGCCTTTTCGATCTCGTCGAGCAGCAAGACAGTGTGCGGATGTTTTCTTATAGCTTCGGTCAACTGTCCACCCTGCTCGTAGCCTACATAACCTGGAGGTGCGCCGATGAGGCGACTGACTGCATGCTTTTCCATATATTCGCTCATATCGAAGCGCTCGAAATGGACTCCAAGAGCCTCCGAAAGCTCGAGTGCGAGTGCGGTCTTGCCGACACCGGTAGGGCCTGCAAAAAGAAAGCTTCCGACAGGCTTGTTGGGAGCTCCGAGGCCCGCTCTGGCACGTTTTATAGCCGCAGCTACCTCTTCGACAGCACGATCCTGACCGATTATCCTGCTTTTTAGAACTGTTTCGAGACTCTGCAAGGTAGCCAGATCGTCACTGTTGATGCGCGCTGTTGGAAGTCCGAGCATTCTGCTTACCGCATCTTCGATATCCCGCTCGTTTACGCGTCTACGTTTTCTCGCCTTGAGTCTGAAAGAGGCGCCGACCTCATCGATTATATCGATGGCCTTGTCGGGCAAAAAGCGCTCGTGCATATATTTTACGGAGAGGTCGATAGCCGTTTTCAAAGCCTTCTCGCTAAAATGCACGTCGTGATGCGATTCATATTTGTACTTGAGCCCTTTGAGAATTTTCAGAGTATCGTCGAAGCTCGGCTCGGCTACGTCCACCTTGGCGAAGCGGCGGCTGAGAGCTCTATCCTTCTCGAAAAAGTTTCTATACTCTTCGAACGTGGTGGCACCTATACACTTGAGCTCGCCGCTCGCCAGTGCGGGCTTGAGAAGATTTGATGCGTCCATACTCCCGCCGTTGGTGGCGCCGGCTCCTACCAGGTTGTGTATCTCGTCGATAAAGAGTACCGCATTTTTCCGCTCCTGCAACTCGCTCAAGACACCTTTTAGACGCTTTTCAAAATCTCCGCGATATTTCGTACCGGCTATCAGTGTACCTATATCGAGTGCAAACACTTCGGTATCTTCGAGCATCTGCGGTACGTTTCCGTTTGCAATCTCCAAAGCAAGGCCTTCGGCTATGGCGGTTTTTCCGACACCCGGCTCACCGACGAGCACCGGGTTGTTCTTCTTGCGACGGCAGAGTATCTGCATCACACGTTCAATCTCTCGTTCACGACCGATTACGGGATCAATCTTCCCCTCTTTCGCCCGTTTGACCAAATTGACGGTAAACTGTCCCAGATACTCGCTCTCATCCTCCTTTTTCTCCCGATGCGAAGCTTCGTCCGTACTCTCCGTGATCACTTCGAGTATCTTTAGACGATCTATACCGTAGGAGCTCATTAGCGCAACCGCAAAGGAGTGCTCTTCATTGAAGATGGAAGCGAGCAGATCACCGACACTCGCCTCCTTCTTGTCGGCACTCTGCGCATGCCTGATCATATGCTCTATCACTCTCGATAGCGCCACGGTTTCAAAAGGCTCTCGCGTAACGCCTTCGGGCAGCGGTCTCAGCGAAGTGACAAGATGCTGGTTGATTCTGCTTTTGAGCTTCTCGACATCCGCCCCCGCGGCCTCGAGAATCTGTGCTCCCTGCTGGCTCAACAAAACAGCGAGGAAAATATGCTCTACCGTCAGATACTCATGCCGGTGCATTTTCGCATACTTGACAGCCTCTTTAAAAATCTCGTTCAAATCTTTGCTAATCATTCTTTCTCCATCGTAACGCGTAAAGGAAACTCGTTGGCCCTGGCTCTTTTGGTCGCCTGGTGCACTTTGGTTTCGGCGATTTCGTACGTATAGCGGCCGCAGACCCCTTTGCCCTTCTCATGAATCGCAAGCATGATCTCGACCGCCTCTTCGTAACTCTTGTGAAATATATCGGCCAAAATCTCAACAACGAAATCCATCGTCGTATAATCGTCGTTCCACATTATCACTTTGTAGAAGTCGGGCTCGTCCAGATCTACCCCGCTCTCACTCTCGATCCACTCTTTTTGAGCCAACGCTCTTCCTTTATACAAAATTTGTCGATACCCCTCTTCGGGTACTCGTTTTAGTTTATTTTAAGTATATCATAATTTTGCGATTTTTCAAGTATATTGCAGATGAACCCCCGTAACTTGGGGATTTTTCAAAGAAGACTATAAGGATTGCAGTAAAAAAGAGACCGCTTTCAGCGGCGCTTTTTCCAGGCCGCCACAATATCTTCGGCAAGCGCCACAGGCGCCTCCAGGCCGATAGAAAATCGTACAAGCCCGGGAGTGATACCCATAAGACGCAGCGACTCCTCGTCGAAATCCCGATATATTGTACTTGCCATATGCAGCGCCAAAGTGCGGTTGTCACCTATATTTGCCGTCTGCACGGGAATTTTCAAAGCGTTCAAAAAACTGAACGCTTCCGTTTTTGTATCGAAGTCGATAGTCAAAAGCGGGCCGCACCCATCCTCGAAAAGCGCTTCATAGCGAAAGTTGTGTTCGTGGTTTTGAAGGCTCGGATGTCTTACCTTCACCCCTTCGTCATAAAGAAGCTGTGCCGTTTTTTGCACAGTGGAGTTGACTCTTTGGGTACGTAGCGCCAGCGTCTCAAGACCAAGCATGGTCAAAAACGAGCCAAACGCGTTGGCACTCATACCGAAATCGCGCATCGCACGCTTCTTCGCCATCATCACCATCGCCGCTCTGCCCTTTTTCAGGAATGGATGAAGCTGCACGAATCTCTCGCCGGCGAGTTTTTCTCCCTCCTCTTTCACTCCTCGAAACACCGCTGCTCCGCCAAGGGCGGCAGAGTGGCCGCTGACGATTTTGGTGGTGGAGTAGACGACTATATCGGCCCCCATCTTGAGGGGCTGGACAATCAGCGGCGTAAGCGTATTGTCCACTACGAAGAGGGCTTCGTACCGCTCACATAAAATCGCCAGTCTTCTTATGTCGGGAAGGCGCAGATTCGGGTTGCCGACACTCTCAACAAAGAGCATCTTCGCTCCGGACGAGAGGGAGGCTTCTATTGTGTCAAAATCATCTACATCGAAAAACTCCGTCACGATACCGAATCTCGGCATCGTATCGCTCATCATCGCATAGCTTCCGCCGAAGAGTCCGCCCGCACAAACCACTCTGTCGCCGCTCTGCAAAAAAGCTGTAAGCACCATCGCAACGGCACCCATGCCGGAAGAGGTTGCAACTGCACCGGCACCCCCTTCCATCTTCGCAAGAGCCTGCTCCAGTTTAGTGCCTGTGGGATTTCCCATCCTGGCATATACCGGCTTGGGCTCCTCCCCTGCAAAGATCGCCTCCGCCTCCTGCGCAGATGCATATCCGAAGGCGGCCGATGGGGTGATGACGGAGGCGACGGGACCTTCGTGCTCCGCGGTCAGATGTGGCAGCAGTGTGTTAAAATATTCGTAATGTTTCATTTTTATCCTTGATACGCCGTATGGGCAAAGCCCCTACGGCTACGTTAACACTGGGTTCTCCTCAGCGGAGGGCTCACGCGCAGCTTGCCGCGCTTTTACTGGTCTTTACATGTCGTATGGGCAAAGCCCC
>JAMONQ010000071.1 GCA_027065635.1 Campylobacterales bacterium
CTGCAAGTCCGCGAGACTCCTGTCCTACCTGAACGCTTGCAAGAGCGGGCTGGCCAGGTGCGGCAAGATCGAACATTGTAAGACGTCCGGATCGGCTGATAGAGTATGCGTATCTTGGCATACGCTTGTTGGTAACTGTAACGTGTACGGCAAAGCCGGCTTTGTGTCTTGAGAGAACTTTTCCATTCGTTCCGTCGATAAAGTCGACCAAAGATGCGTCACGCTCGGTTGCGAAGACGATATCCATCACACTCTTGACGTCTGTAGGCTTGGGATACTTTTTAAGAAGCTCTTTTCTGTCTGCGAGCTTTTTCCAGCTCTTTTTAATCTCATCAAGATCGAGTCGGAGCTCGACGGTATTTTTCCAGTTCATCAGCCAGTCGACCATGGCATATGCATCGTCCTTGCTGAACATATGTTTCCACTCCGGCATCGCCGTACCAGGCTTACCGTTCAGGATTACATCGGCCAGCATACTTGTGTTTTTGTTTTTGAGAGCTTTGGGCCTAAGGTCGGAGCCGACACCTCCCTGGTGAATAGGTCCGTGACATCCCTGGCACTCTTTTTCGTAGACTTTGGCGAAGTCCATCTTCGACGAACCGGCATAGAGTGACCCGGCAACCATAGAAACGCATGCCGCCATGCCAAGCAGTTTACCAATCTTCATTTCTTCTCCTTTTTTTGGGTTGGATCCTCCCCCAAAAAAAGCGGTGCGGGGCACCGCTCCACACTATTTAGCGATCGCCGCCCTCTTGCAGCCTCTTCTTCTCCTGAAAGTAGATGAAGAACATAGGCAGAACGATCACGGTATGCAAAAAGATGGTCAGCGTAAGCGGACCCTGATTCAGCAGTGCGAAGAAGTTGTCGCAAGCCAAATCTGTACATGCCTCAAACATTTTACTCTCCTTTTTCTTAAAGTTAAATTCGGCATTCAGAATTTTATATTAAGAATGCCGAAAGGATTATGCCGCCGCGGCTCCAACGCTCTCTTGCTCCGCATGCTCTTTGGCCTTGCCGATCGTAAAGAGATCGGCAACAAGGAAGATGAATCCTGTAAACATCACAAGACCCATCACAAGTCTCCAGCCCATGGCCTGAAGCATCCACGGCAGATTTTGCGCGATGAAATATGCATCCCAGCCGCCGCCGAGATCCGCTCTTTCGACAAGTACCTGCTCATATCCGGCGATAGTTAGAGATACTGTCATTCCCAAAATTCCTGTTATGAGCAGAGCGATGGCCATCTTTGTCTTGAATGTCATTCTCATTCGTTCGATAGCGTACGCTCGCTGTACTCCAAGATACATCATACCGATCAGAATGGTCGCATAGGCACCGAAGAATGCCAGGTGACCGTGTGCAGCGGTAAACTGAGTACCGTGTGTATAGATGTTGACCTGCGGCAATGTATGGAAAAAGCCCCAGATACCTGCGCCAAGGAAGTTTCCGAAGGCGTTGATGGCGATCCAGGCCATTGCCGGAGAGTTTTTGACAGCGTGTCCGGCCTGACCGGCTTCAGCATGTCCTTGCTCTTTACCCCAGTCATACAGAACGTGGACGAACATCGCTACCAGAGGAACGGGTTCAAGTGCACTAAACAGCGCTCCGATCTCCCACCAGTACTCTGGTGTACCGATCCAGAAGTAGTGGTGTCCGAGTCCGAGAATACCGGAACCAAAAAGCATCAAGACCTCAATCCAGAGCCACATTTCAACAATTTCACGCTTGGCACCGAGGATCTTGATTAGTCCGTATGCCGCGAGTGAACCGACAAATACTTCCCATGTAGCTTCAACCCACAGGTGGATTACCCACCACCACCAGTATTGATCCATGGAGATGTTGCTTGTAAAGAACATTCCGCAAAGATACAGACCGGCGAGTGCGAAAAGGTCCGCTACGAGTACGGTCATGATACCTGTCTTTTCGCCCTTCATATATGTAGCGAATACATTGTAGTAGAAGATCAGGACAACAACGACGATACCTATATCCGCCCATCTCGGAGCTTCGATATATTCACGACCTTCGTTGATCAGCCAGATCGTAGCTTCGCTACCTGGTCCTACCTGAATGAAGATATATACAAGTACCACGACGGTGACGGCTGCGGTCAATACCCAGAACGCAAGCTTGCCGAGTTTGATTCCGACAGCTTCTATGCCTGTTTCATCCGGCAGCAGCAGATACACCGAACCGATCATCGCATAGAGCATCCATACAACCAGGGCGTTGATATGGACCATCCTGGCTACACTGAAGTCATATACTTCGAACAGAAAGCTCGGATAGAGAAACTGGGTAGCCGCTATCAGTCCCATCAAAAGCTGCGCTCCAAAAAGTACGATAGCGACACGAAAGTAGTTCATAGCGAGCTTTTGCGACTCGTATTGAAACTTGTTTGACTTGATACTACCAAGCATGAGTACCTCCTTCTAGACGTTTCGCAGACTGCGAGAAGTTTCTTGGGAATCCGTTGGTATCGATGGCACTCATATGCTTCAAAAAGGCAACAAGAGCGATCGCCTCCTCTTTCGTGATTCCAAGATTCGGCATCATACGTGCATGTGTCGGAAACTGTGACGGATGCATCAAAAACTCCGCCATTGCCTCTTCGACGGTATCCTTTCCTGTAATTCCGGTCATGGTTCCGTCGTTCCATTTTGGATCGAGCCACGCCTTGGTAAGATCCGGTGCATAGTAGGCGCCGTTTCCAAGCAGTGTATGGCAGTTCATACAGTTTTTGGCCTGCTGTGTAAGCTTACCGTGCCTAAGCAGCTCCGCAGCTTCGTCGGCACTCCACTCTTTTCCGAAAAAGAGCTCTTTTTCACCGATTACCGGCACTTCATGCCCTCTCTTCTCATCGTAGGCGTAGTCGATCTTGTAGTTGATGACCGTAGGAGCCGGTATCCTCTTCTTGACTCCGTTTTGCAGATCTTCGTCGGTTCCCATAGAGATCTGCCCTATCGTATTGAATGTGAGCCACATCAGCAATACGACGGCCGTTCCGGTCACCCACGCCGCAGATCGACGCCAGAACGTTATGCTCGTCCAGACCGAGACTTTTTTCTCGCTCATCTCTCCTCCTTTTTATTGCCGATAGTCACGCTCGCACATCACTATGGCTGTACGTGCGCGCAACCGGTTCTTGATTAACTCTCTTCCGCTTCTCCATAGCGCTTTTCCGACTGCTCTATAAGGTAGAAGTACAGATGCGGCGCAAAAAAGTACGCCAGCATCGCAACCATCAAAACCTTCGCAGTGAAAGGGCTGCTATGGATCAAAACGGAAAGATCGTACAAACAGTAAGCCTGCAATATCCAGAATATGTAACCAAAAGGAGCCACTCTCTTTGGAATCAAACCCATTTTGGAGAGAGTAATCAACGCCGCATATCCGACACCGAAAACCAGTACCAGAGTCGCTACGACGAATATCCTCAAAAACTCGTCTGCAGCGATCTGGGGAAGCATGATCACAGGTTCCATCTCGACTCCTTTTTTTTCATACCCTGAATAAAGGCATGTAGTAATTATGACAATTTTTATCGGAGATAGGATTGATCTGTATCAAGAATTTTGGATTTTTTTGTAGTTTGAAAAATGGGGTATATATTTAATGTTTGTTTAATGTTGGGTGTTGCCGGCAGACTCGCTACCGCCGGCTTCAATCATTGTGAACAATACAGCGTGCCGTGAAAAAGGGACGGGTATATGCATCCGATACGAAATATTCGCCATCGAGTCTCCAGCCGTTATGTTTTGAGATAATAATGGATTGCGATCCTTTCCTGATCACTCTGTTTTCGCAAATGATCTTCTCACCCCTCTCGAATGCCTCTTTTACTTCGCTCATCCGTTCAGTCGTAACCCAGTAGTGCGCGCCGATAAGAACGGCTATAACGGATCCGACCGCTCCCATCCCTTTCTTGACAGCACCTTTTCCCATAAAGGGTCTTGTGGTCACAAACAGCGTCACCAGCATAACTATAGCGCCAAGAATCAGATAACCGCCTTCCAGATAGAAAAAATTTTTCATCTTCGATTCCTGAAATTTTAATATTAATATGGTAACATTCATTCAATCAAAATAGTCTTGATGGGAATCAACTGCCCCAGTCTCTTTGAAAAAAGATTCGTAAAGCGGCAACGGTTTGTCATTAATTAGAGGATAATGGAATGCTGGATATTGTCTTGACGCTGGTTTTCAGTATCGTGATGCTCTTTTTCATGATTTTTCCGGCTATGAAAATCGTGGAGTGGATCGACTCTCGCCGCAAAATTCCCGAAAAACTGTATACCCCGTTGACAATAGTCGTGGTGATACTGCTCTCTTTGACAATAGGACTCTTTTTGAAATATGCATAGATGCAAACCGCAAATCGGCACGTCATTCATAGAAAGCAAGTCTGTTTGTCCGGTTTTGGACCGGCTACGGTAATCAGAAATCATGTAAGGAAAACTTTATGCAAAGTTTGAGAAACTTCTACCTTTTCAGACATCTTGACGATGAAAAGTTTGCCAGACTGGAAGAGATATCTAAGATCGTGGAGTGCAAGAAGGGAACCATTCTCTTTTTCGAAGGGGATGAAGCAAAATCACTAATAGTACTGATCGACGGTGTACTGCAAGTCTACAAGACCGACCAAAAAGGCAACAAGGTAATCTTGCACCACTTTTTTCCTATGGACGTAATTGCCGAAATTGTCAACTTCGAGCACATGAAGTATCCGGCATCAGCCGAATTCGAAACGGACGGCAAAGCACTCGTTATCGACTACGATGCTTTCGAGAAGGAGTTTCTCAAAGATCCGGAAGTATCTTTCGCCTTTATCAAGTCACTCTCCAAAAAGGTAAAGTATCTTGAAAACGTCATAGCCACAAACCTGATGATGAACTCTACCGCAAGAGTGGCCAAGTTCATATGCGAACATGAACAGGAGATGAAAAGATTGAAAAAGAGCTATATAGCGGCTGACTTGAACATGACTCCGGAGACGCTCTCCAGAATACTAAAAAAACTGGCTACCCTCGGACTTATCAAAAAGGACAAAGATGAAATCACCGTTTTGGACAGGGAGGGGCTGGAGACATTCTACCTATAATATAATAGAGACGGTATGAAATAGAAAAAACCTCCTTCTCCTTCACTCAAACATATCCAAAACTACACGAACAGCTCTCTCTTCATTTATAAAATTTATCTATCCTATAAAAGAGAAGAGGCATGTTCACTATTTTTTCTTATTCTAATAATAAATTTTGACCCGTATCAACTACATTTTATCTTCTTTCCTATAAAATATCTTTGCATTGGAATCATAGTGCCTAGATTCAAGAAAATTTAATTTTTTTGAATCTGGGTGCTAGTGCGATTCCAGAAAGTAGCTAATCTTACAGGAGGTAAATAATGTCATCTATGTCAAGACGCGACTTCCTCAAGAGCGCAGCTGCCGCTACGGCGGCGAGCGCTGTTGGGATGTCGGTTCCTACCGAAGTAGAGGCCAAGGCCAGCAGTGCGGAGGCCGGATGGCGTTGGGACAAGGCGGTATGCCGCTTCTGCGGTACCGGATGCGGCATCATGGTCGCGACGAAAGACGGTAAAATCGTTGCTGTAAAGGGAGACCCGGCAGCACCGGTAAACAGAGGTCTCAACTGTATCAAGGGATACTTCAACGCCAAGATCATGTACGGTGCGGACCGTCTGACCACGCCGCTGCTGCGTATGGACGATAAAGGAAACTTTTCCAAAAACGGAAAATTCCGACCCGTCAGCTGGAAGCGTGCATTCGACGAGATGGAGCGCGCTATTAGAAAAGCGCTCAAAGAGGGCGGTCCTGAAGCTGTAGCCGTATTCGGATCCGGACAATATACGATCCAGGAAGGATACGCTGCCGCCAAGATGATGAAAGCGGGCTTCCGCTCCAACGCGATCGACCCCAACGCACGCCACTGTATGGCATCTGCGGTTGTCGGGTTTTTCCAGACTTTCGGTATCGACGAGCCTTCAGGATGCTATGACGATATCGAGATAACCGACACTATCGTTACCTGGGGCGCCAACATGGCCGAGATGCACCCGATCCTATGGGCTCGCGTTACAGACAGAAAGCTCTCCGATCCGGATCGCGTAAAAGTGGTCAATATCTCCACATATCGCCACAGATGTTCCGACCTGGCCGACATGGAGATCATTTTCCGTCCAAATACCGACCTGGCTCTTTGGAACTATCTCGCTCACGAGATCGTATACAACTATCCTGAAGTTATCGACTGGGATTTTGTCAAGAAACACACAATCTTCGCCACCGGCTTTGTCGAAACCGGATACGGTATGCGCATGCCGGACGAGGCGAGAAAGCTTGGATACTCCGACAAAGAGCTCGAAACTATCCGAAAAGAGAAGAGCAAGCCGGTCTCCGAAAGAGAAGCGCCGAGCCTGAGTGTCTTCGGATACAAGGAAGGCGATACGATGGAGATGAAACATCGGGGCCACGCTCTTGGACACTGGGAGATCAGCTTCGAAGAGTTCAAAAAAGGTCTGGAGCCCTATACTCTCGACTATGTAGCGAGTATCGCCAAAGGCGATCCGGACGAAAGTATCGAAAGCTTCAAGAAGAAGCTCGAAACTCTGCGTGATCTTTATATCGACAAGAGTAGAAAGATGGTCAGTTTCTGGACCATGGGTATGAACCAGCACACAAGAGGAAGCTGGGTCAACGAGCAGTCTTATATGGTACACTTCCTGCTCGGCAAACAGGCGAAGCCGGGAATGGGCGCATTCTCTCTCACCGGACAGCCTTCAGCTTGCGGTACCGCACGTGAAGTCGGAACGTTTACACACCGACTGCCGGCCGATATGCTGGTAAAAATTCCCAAGCACAGAAAGATCGCCGAAAAGATCTGGAAACTGCCTGAAGGAACGATCAACCCGGTCGGCTATCAGCATATCATGAATATCCACCGCCAGATCGAAAGCGGCAAGATCAAGTTTGCATGGGTCAACGTATGTAACCCGTACCACGACTCGGCGAACGCAAACCACTGGATCAAAGCGGCCAGAAAGATGGACTGCTTCATCGTCACATCAGACGGTTATCCGGGAATCTCGGCAAAAGTTTCAGACCTCGTTCTGCCCTCCGCGATGATCTACGAGAAGTGGGGTGCCTACGGAAACGCGGAACGCCGTACACAGCACTGGAGACAGCAGGTCGTTCCTGTCGGAGAGGCGATGAGCGATACATGGCAGTGGGTTGAACTCTCCAAACGCTTCACAGTCAAGGATCTCTGGGGCGAGTGGACGATCAAAGGGGGCAAAAAGCTTCCGAGCGTCATAGAAAAAGCCAAAGCGATGGGATATGACGAAGATACGACAATGTTCGAAATCCTCTTCGCCAACGAGTGGTACAGAAGCTTCAGACCAGACGATCCGATCAGTGAAGGATTTGACAACACTGATGTTCTCGGAGACCACAGAAACGTAATCGGTTCCGACGGAAAACCGTGGAAAGGGTATGGATTCTTTATCCAGAAAGCGCTCTGGGAAGAGTACAGAATGTTCGGTGCCGGCCATGGACACGACCTTGCCGACTTCGACACATACCATAGAGTCCGCGGTCTGCGATGGCCTGTCGTAGACGGTAAAGATACACCGTGGCGATTCAACGTCAAATACGATCCGTATGCACGCAAGC
This sequence comes from Campylobacterales bacterium, assembly GCA_027065635.1. Classification (GTDB taxonomy): domain Bacteria; phylum Campylobacterota; class Campylobacteria; order Campylobacterales; family Hydrogenimonadaceae; genus Hydrogenimonas. The sequence continues at coordinate 7,694 of JAMONQ010000071.1, forward strand.
ACGCCAAGCCAGGCGAACAGTTCGCATTCTACGGGCCGGCTCTCAAGACTATCAAGAGAGGAAATCTCAAAAAGATCGATCCGAGCCTCGGAAAGATATCTCTTCCGAACAAGGCGAAGATCTTCTTCAGACCATATATGGATCCGACCGAGATTCCGGATAACGACTACGACACATGGCTCTGTACGGGACGTGTCATCGAGCACTGGCACAGCGGTACGATGACAATGAGGGTTCCGGAACTCTATCGCGCGATGCCGGAAGCACTCTGCTACATGAACCCCAAGGATGCCAAGGCAAAAGGACTCAAAGATGGGGATCTGGTCTGGATCGAAAGTCGACGCGGAAAAGTCAAGGCTCATATCGATACACGCGGACGAAACAGGCCGCCAAGAGGTCTCGTCTTCGTTCCGTGGTTCGACGAGCGTGTCTTTATCAACAAAGTCTGTCTGGACCATACATGTCCTATGTCGAAACAGACAGACTACAAAAAGTGTGCGGTCAAGATCTATAAGGCGTAAAGATGCAATCTTCGCTCCGGTTCACTCCGGCAGGCGAAGAGGGGGTCCAGAACGGCCCTTAGAAAAATTAATGATAAAGGTGGATTGAGTCTTTGAACACTCAAAATCCGAAAAAAGATACCAAACCGAAAATAAGCGAGAGGCGCAGGTTTTTGACCATAATGGCCCAAAGCGTCGGTCTCTCGGCTCTTGGCGGACTTATATGGACAGGCTATGTAGAGGAGGCGAAAGCATCTCCGCTGCTGCTTCGTCCGCCCGGTGCGCTGCCGGAGAAAGATTTTCTTCGCATGTGCATCAAGTGTGGTCAGTGCGCCGAAGCGTGCCCATACGACACGCTGCTGATGGCGAAACCTGGAGACGGTCTTCCGATGGGAACACCGTACTTCATCCCGAGGGATATTCCGTGCTATATGTGTACGGATATTCCGTGTGTGCCTCCCTGCCCGACCGGTGCACTCGACCAGAAGTCCGTCTCTTCCGTTGTTGACGGAAAAGAGGAGCTCGATATAAACAAGGCCAAAATGGGTCTTGCCATCGTAGACCACGAGTCTTGTATAGCGTACTGGGGTATTCAGTGCGATGCCTGCCACAGAGCGTGTCCGCTACTTGACGAAGCGATCACTCTCGAGTACGTAAGAAACGAGAGAACCGGCAAGCACGCGAAGCTGATCCCGGTAGTCCATGCAGACTACTGCACCGGATGCGGACTGTGCGAACACGCATGTGTTACCGAAAAGGCGGCGATCTTCGTCCTGCCAAGAGACGTGGCGATGGGCAAGCCGGGCGACTACTACGTAAAAGGGTGGAGCAAAAAGGATCAGGAGCGTATCAAGCAAAGAGACCTGAGTAAACTCGAAACGAAGACGAAAGTCAGCGAGCGGTCGGCGGTGGATGCGCTAAACGCGGGAGACGAGGAGCTGTTCGATGAGTAGCCTTTTTAAGATTAGATACCTTCTGCTACGTCGTTTTACACAGATAGGGCTGCTCTTTCTATACTTCGGCGCCAATGCATACGGATGGAAAGTCTTGACGGGCACACTGAGCTCTTCGACACTCTTTCAGACGATACCGCTCGCCGATCCCTTCGCCGTGCTGCAGATGCTATCGGCAGGCGCATTGCTGGGAATCGACGTCTTCATAGGAGCGGCCATAATAGTGCTTTTCTACGGAATCGTAGGAGGACGCGCCTTTTGCAGCTGGGTCTGCCCGGTAAACATGGTCACCGATCTGGCCAACTGGCTAAGGCGGAAGCTGCTTCTGGACAAAGCAGAGAGAAAGGTATGGGTAAGCCGCAACGCAAGATACTGGGTACTCGTACTCTCTCTTGTCGTTTCCGCAGTTACCGGGCTGGCGGCGTTCGAGCTGGTAAGCCCGATTACGATATTCAACCGTGGAGTAATCTTCGGTATGGGTATGACTGGCGGCGTACTTGCGGCCATCTTTCTCTTCGATCTCTTCGGGATCAAGAACGGATGGTGCGGGCATATCTGTCCGCTCGGCGGAGCGTACTCGCTGATAGGACGTCTAAGCCTCATCAGGGTCCGCCACAACCAGCCAAACTGCACCCTTTGCATGAAGTGCAAGGAGGTCTGTCCGGAGAGTCAGGTACTCTTCATGATAGGAAAAGAGAGTACGACGGTAAATATGGGAGAATGTGTCAACTGCGCACGCTGCATCGAAGTGTGTGACGATGACGCACTCGGATTTGGTATAAGAGATTTTGCAACAAGTAAAGCCAAAGGAGAAAAGAGATGAAAAAGATGATTCTAATGGCGCTTTCTGCAGCATTGGTACTGGGCATGAGCGCCTGTGCCAACAAAAGCGCCGAGAGTGCCGTACAGATGGACGAGCAGGAGCTGAACTCCAAAAACGCTCCTATAGTTACAGAGGAGGAGCTCGGGCTGCGTAAAGAGAACCTCTACACCGAGCAGACAACCGCGCCTGTAAGAGCGCAATACACTTCTGCCGCTCCGGGAACAGCGGAGAGATATCAGAGATCTTATGAGAACGCACCTCCGCTGATTCCGCATAGCGTAGACGGATTGCTGCCTATCAAAAAAGGAAACAACGCCTGTCTTGGATGCCATATGCCTGACGTTGCCAAAAGCGTAGGAGCGACACCTATTCCGAAATCGCACTTCATGGACTTCAGAACACAGAAGATGCTCGATCACCTCGCCGAGCAGAGATTCAACTGCTCTCAGTGCCACGTACCGCAGGCAAACGTGCCTACACTGGTCAAAAACACCTTCGAGCCCTACTTCAGAAACCCTGAAGAGAAGAGCAAATCAAATCTCATCGATACCTTGAACGAAGGTGTCAAGTAAGATGGTAGACGAAGGGAGACGAGGCATATTCGCCTCTCTCTCCTCGGCGATCAAGGGGGAGAAGAGAGATCGAAAAATTCCGGTAAGGCCCCCTTACAATGATGATCCGGATCTTTTTCACAGACTCTGTCCGGAGTGCGAAGAGAAGCCGTGTGCCAGAGTGTGTGAAGAGGAGATCATCCTGATAGAGGATGACGGTACACCATCACTGACATTCGAGAAAAAGGGGTGTACCTTTTGCGACGCCTGTCTTGAAGCGTGTGAGCCTGGAGTTTTAAGCGATAAAAGGCTACACTATGTCAACGCCGAAGTCGAGATAGATGTACTAAAGTGCATGGCGTGGCACCAGAGCATATGCAGCAGTTGCAAGGACCCTTGCCTCGATGACGCAATACGTTTTCTCGGGCTTTTCAGACCGGAAATTTCTCAAGAGAGCTGTACAGCGTGCGGATGGTGCATACCTGTCTGTCCGACCGACGCCATCACGATAGTTTCAAAACCTGCAACAAAAGGAGAGGTAGAGTGAAAAGAGTCTGGCTGCTGATCTTGATGATGGTGTACTCACTTGCGGCTTCCACCGTCGTTAAGCCACATGCGACAATTGAAGTGGAAGGCAACGTAGTCGAGATCGTAGTAAAAGACAATACTCTATACGTAGCTACGGATACCGGTAAACTCGAGATTTACGACTGGAAAAAAAGAAAACTCCTCGACGAGATCAAATTCGATACCATACACGACTTCATGGGTGACGAGATTGCACCGAAGGTTTTCGGAGTCGATATAGACAGGAGCGGCAAAAGATTGCTGATTCTGGTGCAGGATGAAGGCGGAGAAAGAATTCTCTATCTCAAAGAGGGCGACAAACTGAAAAAGATCCTCGACAAAAAGGCTCATATCTCCATGAGAGAGGTCAGATTCATAGATGACAGCCATCTCCTGATAGCGACGATGAGTGACGAACTTATACTTTACGATATAAATATGAAAAAAGAGTCGTATCGAACTAAACTGAGCCTTTCGGTCTTCTCCGATTTTCAACTGAACGAAGATCATACCAAAGTGGCAAGCAGCTGCGAATCGGGTATCGTATACATAAACGATGTAAAAACCGGCAAGCTTCTTCACAAGTTTGAAGGGGGCAACAAGGACAATGTCTTCAAGGTCGACTACAAAAACGAGCACGTTCTTGCCTGCGGACAGGACAGAAGAGCAGTAGTCTACAAAGTTCCAACAGCTGAAATGACAATATACGAGACAGGTTTTCTGGTATATGCCGGCGCATTGAACGATGACGCCTCTTTGAGCGCGTTCGGCATCAACGAAAAGAACGATATAGGGATTTTCGAAAATGCGACAAAAAAGATGAAATATAGACTCGTAGGGCAGAACTCTACGCTGAATACGATCGTTTTTATCAGCGACAAAGAGCTCATAAGCTCGAGTGACGACAACAAAATTCTAATCTGGAGGATTCCATGAACATATCAAGTATCGTAGTGCAGGTAAGAAGCGAATATGTAGATGAAGTCGTAGAGGCGCTAAAAGCGGCCGATTTTTGCGACTACCACTTCCATGACAAGTCGATCGGAAAGATCATAGTGACAGTGGAAGGCGAAGGTGTAAGCGAAGAGATAGAGAAGGTGAAAAAGATCCAGGAGATTCCGCACGTGATTGCGGCTGATATGATGATGGCATACAGTGAAGAGGAGCTCGACAAAGAGCGCTCCAAGCTCGAAATGGGCCCAAACGTTCCGGAGATGCTCAACGACGACTCCATAAGAGCCGAAGATATCGTCTACCACGGCGATCTAAGAAAGATGAAGTTCTAACCTCCAGCTGCGACACTCTATCAGATACAGTTTTTCTTTCGCATCAGGGCCAGAAGCTCCTTCTCGGCCAGAGGTGCGCTAAAAAGATACCCCTGATAATATAGAGATTCGCTCAACCCCTTTAATCTCTCTTTTTGTTCTCTACTCTCGATTCCCTCGGCTATAACGGAACAGTCGAACTGCTTCGCAATATCCAAAATAGCCTTTACCAACGCTACATCATCCTCATCCTTCAATATATCCCTGACAAACGACTTGTCTATTTTGATAGTCTCGAAATCGAACCTCTTCAGGTATGACAAGGATGAGTAACCGGTACCGAAATCATCTATCATGAAACCGATACCGATCTGCTTGAAACGCTCTATGAGCTCTTGAGCGCGATCGCTATCTTCAATAAGAACACTCTCTGTTATCTCGAACTTTATACTGGACGGATCTACACCGCTTCTTTGTACTATCTCCGCCGTCTGCTCGAAAAAACCGCTATACTTCAACTGTTTCGGGCTCAAGTTTATACTGATATAAGGAGGAGGCGTCACATCCTCTTCACTCTCCCATCCTTT
>JAMONQ010000072.1 GCA_027065635.1 Campylobacterales bacterium
TCGAACAACTGGGTCCTGAAGGGGGTATACTTCGATCTGATCAAAAACGGCGAAAAGGATCATATCATCACCACCGAGGTGGAGCATCCGTCGATCACGGCGACGTGCCGATGGCTCGAAGAGCAGGGAGTGCGTATCACATACCTGCCGGTAAACGAAGAGGGGGTCGTAGAGGCCCACACGGTGGCCGACTTCATCACCGACAAGACCGCTCTGGTATCGATCATGTGGGCCAACAACGAAACGGGCGCCATATTTCCGGTCGAACAGATAGCGGAGATCTGCAAAGAAAGGGGCGTGCTGTTTCATACGGACGGAGTACAGGCAATCGGCAAAATTCCCGTAGATGTCATCAAGGCGGGTGTCGACTTCATGAGCTTTTCGGCCCACAAGTTTCATGGGCCCAAAGGGGTCGGCGCACTCTATATCAGAAAGGGCCAGCCGTTGACATCGCTGCTGCATGGGGGAGAGCATATGGGAGGCCGTCGCTCCGGAACACTAAATGTGCCGGGCATAGTAGGCATGGGCAAAGCGATCGAGCTTGCAGACTACTATCTGAAGTTCGAAGAGCAGAATGTCCGGCGGCTGCGAGACAAACTCGAAGACGCCATTTTGGAGATACCGGATATCTACAGCGTCGGTCCGAGAGAAAACCGTACACCGAATACCATCCTGGTATCGGTCCGCGGTGTCGAGGGTGAAGCCATGCTGTGGGATCTGAACCGTGCAGGTATCGCCGCCAGCACAGGAAGCGCCTGCGCCAGCGAAGATCTGGAAGCCAACCCCATCATGACCGCAGTGGGAGCCGACAGCGAGCTTGCCCATACTGCGGTAAGGCTGAGTCTGAGCCGCTTCAATACCGAAGAGGAGATAGACTATACGATAGAGGCTTTCAAAAAAGCGGTCGAAAGGCTTCGGGCTATTTCGAGTTCGTATGCGTATCTGCCCGAAAGCATGAAAGAGAAACAGTAAGAATTATCAGGAGAATATTATGGCAAAACAGGATTTGATAGGCGGCAGCATCTGGGAAGAGTACAGCCAGAAAGTACAGGAGCTGATGAACAACCCCAAAAACCAGGGCGAACTTACGGAAGAGGATGCAAAACGCCTCGGCGGAGAGCTGATAGTAGCAGATTTCGGAGCGGAGAGCTGCGGCGATGCGGTACGACTCTACTGGATCGTGGATCCGAAAACCGACAAGATACTCGATGCGAAATTCAAAAGCTTCGGATGCGGTACCGCAATAGCCAGCAGCGACACTATGGTAGAGCTCTGTAAAGGAAAAACGGTCGACGAAGCCGTCAAGATAACCAATATCGACGTCGAAAAAGCGATGCGCGACACGCCTGACGTACCTGCTGTACCGCCGCAGAAGATGCACTGCTCGGTAATGGCATACGATGTCATCAAAAAGGCCGCTTCCATCTACAAGGGTGTAGACATGGACAGCTTCGAAGATGAAATCATAGTCTGCGAATGTGCTCGCGTAAGCCTCGGGACCATCAGGGAAGTTATCAAACTAAACGATCTCAAAACGGTCGAAGAGATCACGGACTACACCAAGGCCGGCGCCTTCTGCAAAAGCTGTATCAAGCCGGGCGGCCATGAAGAGCGCGAATACTACCTTGTAGACATTCTCGCTGAGGTACGCAAGGAGATGGAGGAGGAGAAACTCAAAGAGACTGTCGAAAAACAGGCTTCTGGCGAAGAGGTCTCCTTCAACGACATGACTCTCGTTCAAAAGATCAAGGCGATCGACAGTGTAATCGACGAGAGCGTACGCCAGTACCTCATCATGGACGGCGGGAATATGGAGGTTCTCGATGTCAAGCAAAACGGACAGTATACAGATGTCTATATCAGGTACCTCGGTGCATGCTCAGGGTGCGCAAGCTCCACTACCGGTACACTCTATGCCATAGAGTCGGTCCTTAAAGAGAAGCTCGATCCAAACATTCGCGTTCTGCCTATATAAGGGTTGCGCATGAAAAAAGAGGAGAAAAAGAGTCCCCTCAAAAGTGTGGGTATCTTTCTGCTCTTCGTAGCGATGGGCCTCTTTTACTGGGGCTATCACGAATCGCAGCAGATCGCGGAGCCTGTTGCCGGTCTTTTGCAAAAGGACAACGGTACCAGGCATATTCTTTTTATAAACATAACCGCGGCAATCCTCCTGCTTGTAGGCGGCTATCTATCCATGGACGAATACAAGTAGCCCCTGCCGCACCTATCCCTGATAGAAATTCAAAACCATCTTCTGCATGATCGTAATAAGACGGCTCTGCTGTAGAGCGATATACCCCTCTATCTTCTGTTTGAAAAAGTGGTTCGGGTATATGGCGAATACCGCCTGATCCTGCTCGCGGTTAAAAAGCATGGCCGAAATCCTGATATGCGCACTCTTTTGCTGCTGCTCTTTCAGATCGAATGCGAGCATGACGTGTGTCTCTCTTTCCGATAGGCACCGGTCGGCATCTTTTGGATTTTTGAGCTTGACCGCTATCGAGTTGACCGCGAGGCTGTGAATCGTTCCGTAAATCTCCGAACCGTCGGCACACTCTATGGCCACGTCGATAGGCTCATCAGGCATGACCCTGATATTCTCCCTGTCAACCGGCGACTTGTCTATAAATCTAAGATTCGTCAACACGACCTCCGCACGGTTGGGAACCGCATTGGCGATATCGGCTTTTATGGTGTCCGGAAGGAGCGGATGCTTCAAAAAAGTAAAAGGTTCGTTTTTCAAAAAAGCGGCTTTTGCGAGCGAAGTTTTCAACCGTAAAAGACCGCCAGAGTAGCCAAGCACCTTAACCTCTTCGCTAAGAGGCATGCCGTTGTAGAAGTTGTAGAGAGTGACTTTTTTCTGATCCGCAAAGAAGTTGACGAAAATCTCCTCTTCGCCGCCCTGTGTGCAGAAATCATACTTGGCGGTACCGTAGCAGATCTTCCCTTCGCCCAGCTTTTCCGCCTGTTTCATATATCTTTGCACTCTCTCGACAAGAGAGTCGTAGCTATCCTCTTCATCGACTATCGTAAGTGCCGCATGGTTCATGTAAACACCTGTATCCTTATGAAGAGTCTCCTGGATATTTTTGGCTACCTGTACGGCACGGTGCAGATGCAGATCTTTCAAAAAGGTAAAAAGAAGCCCCTTTTCGCACAATAGCAGAACCGAAAAGTCGGTAAGCTCCTCAAGAGCCACGACCGCATCTTCAAACATTTTCTCTTTGGGCTCCGGAAGTTTCAGGGAGAAGCACAAAAGGGCCAGGGAGACCCCGTTCCTTTTTACGAACTCTATATGCGACTTCACCACTCCGCGATTGAGTGCGGCAGAGAAGAAGAGTCGTTCATCCTTATCCTGCTTCATATCGGCTTTACCACCACCATTATGACGATTATTATCATGAGAATCGTCGGTACCTCGTTGTAAGCGCGGAAAAACTTCCCGCTCTTTATGCAGCTTCCCTCATGAAGTCTCTTTTTGAACCATCCCAAAGAGAAGTGATAGGCAACGAGCAAAATAGCGGCAGTAAGCTTGACATGCAGCCAGCCGCCGCTTTTGAACAGGGCAGGATTGAGCGCTATCATGGCGGTTCCGCTTATGATCGTAGCCCACATGGCGGGAACACCTATATATTTATACAGCTTCTCCTCCTGAATCTTCACCACCTCTACGAAGCCTTCGTTGTCCGCATTCTCTTGGTGGTAGACGTAGAGTCTGGGCTGATAGAAAAGCATCGCCATCCAGCTCATGAAGCTCATAACATGAAAAGCGAGTATCCAGTTATAGTATTCCATCTAACTCTTCCTTGTGCGAAAAACTTTTCTCACCTTCCAAACCGCCAGCCTGAAAGGCAATATGACAAGGTAGGCGGCAAACGTGAGATAAAACGGATGAAGCATACCCAAAGGGCTCTGAGGCAGAGCTTTGAGATGCGATACCGGCTCATCCAGACAGGCGTTCATATGTATCGTGCAGGAGAGAAGCAAAAAAAGTACCAAATAGACGGCAAGTTCGATCTTGAAGCGTTTCATACGAGGTGGTGCCGGCAGGCTCTTTCGGCAAAAGAGCCTCTCCTACATCAGCCCCCGCATCATCAGATTCCAGTACATCGGCTTGAGCATATAGAGGTCAAAAGCCCACCAGATCCAGCGCGGCTTGGCAGGATCGAGAGGAAAGGAGGGAGCCGGACCGTCGTAATTGAACTCCGCGAGCATTATCTTTCCGTACTGGGTCTTCAAAGGACACACGGTATACCCGTCGAACTTTGCCGGCAGATCCTTTCCTTCCATAGCGGCGATCAGATTCTCCTGCACTACGGGCCCGTGGTGACGCGCCGAGCCTCCGGTCTTGCCGAGAGGAATTCCCAGAATATCTCCTATCCCGAAAACATTTTTGTACTTCATATGCTGAAGAGTATATCTGTCGCATGCCAGCCACCCCTTGGCCGTACCCTTGGGCCAGCCAAGAGGCGAATCTGCTACCGCGTCCACAGCCTTCATGGGCGGTACGATATGGATGAAGTCGTACCCGATCTCCACGGTCTCCCTCTTTGTGATCATATCGTACTCTTCCAGATCGGGATCGTACTCCCCTTTTATCTGGTATGTGTGCTCGAATGTCGCGATCCTCTTTTCGGGATCTATTTTGCGCAAAACATGGTTCCACTTGTCGGTTATGTTGCCGTACATCGGCGTTACTTCATCCACGAGAGTTTTGTTGTACTCCGGCAGACCGAAGAGCTTGTCACCCTTTTTGCAAAAGAGAGCTTTTACGTTTTTGTGGACATCGAGACCGCCTGTGGGACCGTTTCCGCGCAAAAAGTCGTCACTAAGATAGAGAATCTTCTGCGGGGCCCCTCCGCACTTTATAGGCGTATCCGGCTGCGTATATATCGCGGTGATCGGTGCGGACTCGCTCGCCTTCTCCGCTGCCGCTCTAAGCTGCCTGAACCACTCCCAGGTGGCCGTGCCGCCTCTGGCGGTACCTTTTAGAGGATCGTTCAGATAGACACTCGAGATACCGTCGCGTCCTACCAGCTCCGGCCTCATCCCCTCTATCCCTTCGTAGTCGTACTGAAGACCGGTAGCCACTACCAGAAAATCATACTTCACCTTGCCGTTTTTGGCGGTTTCGACCAGGTTGGAGTCAGGATCGAAAACCTTCACCTCGTCCTTGATCCACTTGACACCGTCAGGCATGAGATCAGAGTTCGGCTTGCGAATCTCGTCTTCCGTATAGAGGCCTGCCGCCATAAAGACCTGTCCCGGCTGATAGAGATGTATATCGTTGGGGGCTATTACGGTTATCTCGGCATTTGGAGCCGCTTTCCTGAGCCTGGCGGCTATCAAAACACCGCCGGTTCCGCCTCCGACTACGACTATACCGGCTTTGGCATCGCTGGAGGGAGCGCCCTCCTCCTCGGCCGATGCGGGGGTGGCTCCCATCATGGCCGCGGCGCCGCCAACACCCATAAGCTTCAAGGCGTCACGACGGCTCAGCCCCTCTTTTCCGAGAGCCTCTTCTACGGCATCCCTGCTCTTTGCGAACTCTTTTTTATTCATGGTATTACCCCCGGATTTTATGCAATTTTAAATATTATAGTACTCTCTACTTAAATACTATCTTATCCACGAGCATCTGTATGGAACGCCTTTCGTTAAACTCGTTGATCTGAAGCGACCCTACCATCGTCAGGATCTCCCCCTTCCTTACCTCTTTGTCGAATCCGAACCGAATCGCTTCGAGAGTATTTCGGCCGTCGCCTACAAGAAGTTTGAGATGGTTGCCCTGCGCACCCAGACGGCGTACCTCCAGCACCCTGACCCCGCTAATCTGAAATCGCGGACGATCGTTGGCCTCTCCGTAAGGCTCGTAGCTCTGTAAAATCTCCATCAACTCCCAGTCTATCTCATAAAGCGGCAGTTCGCCCATGATCCTGTCGGCAGAGACAAAATGCGAAGGGTCTATTTTTGCGGCAACTGCGCATATCTCCTTCCTGAAAAGATCGATAGAGTCGACGGACACAGCGAGTCCCGCCGCCATTTTATGGCCGCCAAATCCGAGAAGATACTTTTCGCAGCTTTGCAAAAGTGCAAAAAGATCGACCTCCCCCACACTCCTGCCGCTACCTTTGGCACGACCGCCCTGTATACTCAATACGATAGAGGGCTTACCGAAACGCTCCGCCAGACGAGAGGCGACGATCCCTACCACCCCTTCGTGCCACCCCTCTTTGGCTACCACTATTACCGGAGCGTCGGGGTCGGCCATCGCTATCGCCTCCTCCGTAGCTTCCGCTTCGGTAGCGCGCCGCATGCGGTTGAGCTCTTCGAGCCTGAGCCAGCGCCTGCTCGCCTCCGAGAGGTTTTTGGACCTTAAAAATTTCAGCGCTTCGGTAGCATCGGCCATTCTGCCGGCACTGTTTATTCTCGGCGCTACCGCAAATCCGATATCCATGGATGCGAAGCTGCTCTTTCCAAGATAGGCCCTCGCCGCCTCGAACGCGGGACGCCTGGAAACGGAAATCATAGCCAGGCCTCTTTGCACCAGTGGACGATTTATCGAAACGAGGGGCATCACATCGGCCACGATCGCCAGCGCAAGAAGATCGAGAAAGCGGGACATCGAAAGATCTATACCGAGTCTGATCTTCAGTGCACCCACAAGAAACCAGGCGACCTGCGCTCCGCATATCTCCGGATAGGCAAAACTGCACTCCCGTTTTTTTGGATTTACGACGGCATATGCGTCCGGCACTCCCCGGGCTACCGTATGGTGGTCCGTAATTATCAGATCGATACCGCGACTCTTGCACTCATTCGCAGCCTCGAATGCAGTGATGCCGTTGTCGACCGTAATAATGAGATCGGCCTCTATTTTCTCCAGAAGCCCGGAAGATATACCGTAACCGTCTTTGAACCTGTTTGGAATGATCGTATCGACCGGATACCCTATCAGTTCGAAAAACTCTTCCATTATCGCGGCGGAGACGACACCGTCCACATCGTAATCGCCCACCACGACAATGCGCTCTTTGTCTCTTATGGCCCGTACGATTCTATCGGCGGCCCTCTTCATATCGTGCAGTTCGAAAGGATCGGGAATATCTTTGAGCTTTTTGAATCCCTCCGAAAAGCGCGCCGCAAGCAGACTCTTTATCTTCTCTTTTGTAAGACGCGGCAACCGCTCCTTGCTATCGGATAATCCTGCTCTCTCCGCTCTACTCATTGTCTGCATTTTTGGCTGCGAGAGAGGCCTTTGCAAACGCGAGTATGGATGGGTTGGGATCTTGCAGTCTGGATGTGAACTCCGGATGGAACTGCACACCCACGAACCACGGATGCCCCTCTACTTCGACAGCCTCTATGAGCCCGTTGGACTCGCCCGATACGATCATTCCGCCCTCTTCGAGCCTCTTTCGATATGCAGGGTTCGCCTCATATCTGTGTCTATGGCGCTCATAGATGATCTTTTTGCCTCCATAGGCTTCAAAGAGCCTGCTCCCCTCTTTTATTTCGCAAGGATATGCACCAAGGCGCATGGTTCCGCCGAGAGGACTTTTGTGTGTACGCACCTGTTTCTGGCCGGATCGGTCTATAAATTCGTCTATAAGATATATGACCGGCTCTTCGGTCTCGGGGTCGAACTCTACGGAATTGGCCTCCTTTATCCCCAAAACGTTTCTCGCATACTCTATGAGGCTCAACTGCATTCCAAGACATATCCCAAGATACGGAATTTCATTCTCCCTCGCATACCTTATCGCCTCTATCTTTCCTTCAACGCCCCTTACGCCGAATCCTCCGGCGACCAGTATCCCGTCTACATCGCCGATCGTCTCTTCGACACCCTTCTCTTCTATATCTTCGCTATCCACCCAGTGTATGTTGATTCTGGTATCGAGAGCGGCGCCGGCATGGATGAGAGCCTCCGTCAAGGATTTGTAGGACTCCTTCAGATCCAGATACTTTCCAACGAACGCGATGGTTATCTCGTCGCGCGGTGCGATGATTCTTTTTACCAGAATATCCCACTCCTCCATATTGGGCTCCGCATCCGTCAGGCGGAACCGCTTGATGAGAGGGTGCATGATGCCGTCTTTGAGGAAATTCAGAGGTACCTGATAGATCGTCGGCGCATCCATACACTCGATGACGCTATCCATATCCACGTCACAGCTTACGGCGATCTTCTTGCGAAGCTCTTTGGGAAGCGGCTTTTCGCAACGGGCTATGATCATATGCGGAGTTATACCGATACGTCTTAGCTCCTGCACGCTATGCTGGGTAGGTTTTGTCTTCAGCTCTCCGGCAGCCTGAATGTATGGCACGAGAGTGACATGGATATTTATTACCCGCTCGCTGCCGAGCTCATGCTTTATCTGGCGGATAGTCTCCAGAAACGGCAGTCCTTCGATATCTCCGACGGTACCGCCAAGTTCGACGATGAGAATATCTTTTCCTTTGCCCGCTTCGAATATCCGCTGCTTCACCTCTCCTACAATATGCGGGATAACCTGGATCGTCTTCCCGAGATACTCCCCCTTGCGCTCCTTCGTGAGAACGGAGTGGTAGATCTGGCCCGTGGTGAAGTTGTTCTTTTTGCCGAGATCCACATTCAAGAAACGCTCGTAGTGGCCAAGATCGAGGTCCGTTTCCGCGCCGTCGGCAGTGACGAAGACTTCGCCGTGCTCAAGAGGACTCATGGTCCCGGGGTCCATATTGAGATAAGGATCCATCTTCAGGATGGAGACATCAAGCCCCGTCTGCTTGAGCAGCGTCCCGATACTCGCTGCCGTGATCCCCTTGCCAAGAGAGCTCAAAACTCCGCCCGTTACGAAAATATATTTTGTCATATCCGCCTCACCGTCACTTTGATTGGTCTGATCCGGAATTTTATCAAAGAGGTGCTAAGAGGCGCCTTGCACAAAGAGGCAAGCGCTAAAAGCCAAGCCTGCATCTCATGGCTTCGGCCACAAGTCTTTTTGCCATCTCTTCACTCTGGATCACCAGATGGTCTATCTTCAGATCGTCGATCATCTGCGCTTCCGTTTCGCTCTGTACCTTGACCACCACATTGGCCATCGGAGCGACACGATTGAGAGCTTCGCAGATCAGTCTCAAGTGGTGCGGATTGTCCACTGCCACGATTACGGCGCTCGCCTTGTCCACATCAAAGTTTTTCAGCACCTCTTCGTTTGCGGCATTCGCAAAAAAGATCGGCTCTCCCATCTTCTGCCCCAGCTCCATACGATGAATATCGTGCTCCAGTATCACGTACTGTACGCCCTGCTTTTTGAGCTCCGCCGCCACATATCTGCCAAGCGGACCGTACCCGCAGACTACGACGTGGTCTCTAAATCCCGTAGAGTGCAAGATAGGCTCCGGCTCCGGCTCCCGATAGAAAAGATCCGCTATTCTCCTGATGTTCGCGAGTATGAAGACGGATACGATCATGGAGAGCACTACGGCCGCCAGGAGTATCTGAACGGATCTCGGATCGAGCAGATCGCTGGATGACGCCAGTGCGAAGACAGCCAAAGAGAACTCTCCCACCTGCGAAAGTGCCAGCGCGGTTTTGAGAGCGACACGCATTCTGGTGAAGAAGCGGAGGAAAAAGAGTATGACCAGAAACTTGACGACCATGATGACGATTGCCGCCGCAACGATCCAGCCGAGATTTTTGGCCACTACGGAAAGATCGATCTGCATTCCTACGGTAACGAAAAAGAGCCCGAGAAGCAGGTCTCTAAAAGGGATCAGCTCCGCTTCTATCTGATACTTGTATTTTGTCTCCGCGAGCATCATTCCCGCCAAAAAGGCACCGAGAGAGTAGGTGAAACCGAACAGATGGGCAAGCTCGGCGGAGCCTATCACCAAAAAGAGCACCGTACCCATGAATATCTCCGAAGAGTCGGCTTTTATTATCCATCCGAGAAGCCACTCGAACACATACTTGCCGAGCAGATATATCGTCACCCCGACGATTACCGCATCTATCGCGATCATCTGGAGCATTCCGACTATATCGGTACTGTTGGAGGAGAAGATCGTGATCATAAGAAGTATCGGTATGACAGCCATATCCTGGAAGATCAGGATGCCCACCGACTTTCTGCCGTACGGCGCCTGAATCTGCCCCGTTTCATTCAGCGTCTTCAAGACGATAGCGGTAGAAGAGAGCGCAAGAGCGAACCCCGTTATGATCGCTCCTTCTATCTTCATGCCGAACCAGTAGGCCGCCATGCCGAAAACCGCCGCACTCAACAGCAGCTGCATCGACCCGAACAGCAGCACCTCTCGCCTCATCGCCACAAGCTGCCTGAATGAAAACTCGAGGCCGATCGTGAACATCAGGAAAACTATCCCGAACTCCGCTATCTCGTTCAGCTCGTCGATATTTCCTTTGTGAAAGCCGAACATAGCCGAGATAGCGACGCCGGTAGCGATATAGCCGATGATCGTAGGTACCCCGGCTCTCTTCAGAAGGGAGTTGATGGCTACCGAGATGAACATGGCCGCAAGTATAACGCTCAGGTAGGTCATGGGGTGCCCTTTTTATAAAAGATTATATCAGATTCTGTGCAAAAGAGAGTCGATCATATGAAGCAGGCTCCCCAGAACAAGGGGGCCGAAAAAGAGTAGACGAAACGCCCTGACAGGAGCTCCGCCTCTTTTCCCGTACGGCGAAGCTCCTCTTTTTTTCAACATCACACGCCTTTTGCCAAATCCTCCGCCCACTGCTTCATCGCATCGTTTGCCTGGGGATTTGGAGCCTCCATGAATGACAATACAAAGCGATCGCCAAGGTCGCATATTCCGATGGAACGGGGTCTAAGCGCCGTCACCTCCGGCAAAAGCAGCTCCTTCCCGAAACAGAAGATAATATTTTTGGCGGCGGCTATACCTTCACCTATCTCCCCCTCTTTCAGGGAGGCGGTATGTGAGTAGTGATCGAAGACCCCTATATAAACCGCTACAGGGTGCGCTTCTATACGCTTCTTCAAAGCCTCCAGCAGATCGTCTACGCTCTTGAGGCTCGATCTCTCTTTTGATATCTCTACCTTGAATATCGGATACTTCTCTTTAAATGTCAATACTTCTATCATATTTTTTCCTTTTTACAGTCCCGGTATTCTCGGGATCTTTCCCAGTTTCGAGTTGCGGCAGTACCAACCCCACCCCTTCTTGAGCCAGTGACCTACGACAGGCATAGGTATCATCTTTCCGCCCCTGTTGTCGCGATACACGAATGCGGCGCCGTCGCCGCTATCCATGATGCAGAGTATATTAAGGTGCTCCAGATACCCTTTTCGCTCGTCGCTTCCTTTTGCTATGGCATCGATATTGAATGCGACATTTCTCGCCATCACTTCGGCGATATGCCCCTGTTTGGCGCGCCAGTCGGGCCCGTCGATCGCCGCCGAATCCCCGATGGCGAATATGTTGTATCGCTCAGGCGTCTCATCGTAGTCGTGAACCGCTTCGCAATAGTCGTTGATGCGGATCAGCCCCGCCTCGTTTAGCGGCAAGTCGGAGTTTTTGAATACAGGATGGCCGTCCCCTGCCGGAATGAACATTGTAAAATCGCTCTCCAGCCTGCTCTCGTCTTCGAAAACTATTCCCCCCTCTTCAAACCTTTTTATCTTCTTGCCGAAATGTTTTTTGATCCCAAGCCTCTTGAAATAGAGATCCATCATCTTCAGAGCCTGAGGCCCCATTCTTGCGCCGGGCTTTTGCATCGGAGCGAAGAAGGTAAGCTCGAAGCGCTCCCGTATACCGCGTTTTTTGAGCATATTGTGAACATTGAAGAGCACTTCAAAAGCTGGGCCTCCGCGAACATTGCTCGGATCTTTCGGATTGCCGCCGAACCCCATGGCGATCCTGCCGCCTCCCCTCGCTATCAAATCGTCGATGCGCTCCTTTATTCTCAAAGCCTCGTCTGGCTTGCCGCAGATGGAGAGGAAGTGTTCGCTCCCTTCGTGCTTCACCTTGCCGCTGCCCATAGCTATAACCAGATAATCGCACAGGTATTCACCGTTTTTGCAGACTACCCTGCGCTCTTTGGACCGGATCTGCTCGACACTGTCCACTATCAACTCGAAACCGTGTACGTCGGCCAGATCCTTCAGGGGAATACTCACATCCTCCATGGTCGCTTCTCCGGTCGGTATCCAGATCGAAGTCGGATAGATATAGAAAAAGTCACGATCGGAGATCAACGTCACCGAATATCCCTTTTTCCGAAGGAATATAGCCGCTTCCACGCCTGCGAACCCGCCTCCGAGTATCAATACTTTTCTTCTCATTCAATACCTCCCTGATATTCTTGGAAGCGGTATTTTATATCATACCCGCCCATATCCTTAGAAATTCTCTCCTGCGATCGCGCCTATTATACCGATCGCCATCACATACTACACTGCGCTCCGAACACCATCGTAACGAGCCCGCCGATTGCTGCTTTACGCTATTGGCTCTTGATCTTTTTCTGCACTATATCCCATCTGGGATAGACGAATACCGTTTTGCGTTCCACGACGATCTTGTCCGGCGCATCCGTAGCGTAGGCCCTTAT
>JAMONQ010000073.1 GCA_027065635.1 Campylobacterales bacterium
AATTTGAGCTTGTATAGAATTTATTTCATTTTCCATAGCCATCATCTCAAGTTGTTGTCTTGTTTTCGCTTTTACATCTTTTATTTCAGTCTTTACTTCTGGTGATTTAGTAGTATCTGCATTTGTTGGAGATATAGTTAATGATGTAGCTAAAGCTGCTGCAGCTAAACTATTTGATAATTTTCCCATTATTTTATAATTAAAAAAACAATAATTTTTCATATTCACCCCTTACGAACTATCATCAGGACGAGCATCTATGATTCGCTTGGCCATATCTTTAGCTAAAATGCTCTTTTTAAGCAATCGTTTGACTATTGTAGCACAATTTTATCTATACTAATGCAGCCGGCAGCGCTACTTTCCCCGATACGGCGAAGAAGATGCCATCGAAAATTCCGTCATGGGGTTTCATCTCAAAGAGCGATATCGAGACGGTTTTGATCTTCGGGCAGATACTTCCTGCTTTGTGACGCTCCTTCGTCAAAGAGAAGAGCGCCCGCTATATCGTCAATCCCAGCCAAAGCGCCAACTTTTTCAAAGCCCCGGGGAGCGGAAGAAGAGCGACCGGATGGAGGATAGAGCTCGGGGATAGAGCGGTTCAGCACCCTCTTTCGCCTATTTGACAACGTTCATGCCGTTTTGCCGAATGCCGCTTTTCCTGCAGAAGGCGTACTTCGTGTTGTCCCATTCTCTCCATATAGTGGATCAAAGCGCTTTGAAGTTTGTCCGCTTACATATAGAGTTCGTCAAAAAGCCGGTCTTTGGTTTTGAGCGGTTTGGATCTCTTTTTGAAGAGCCTGGTCTCATAGACAGTTTGGAGTGTCGTCGTAAAACCTGTCCGGATCCTCTACCGGAAACAAGATCGAGATTAAGCCCGGTGTTGACGCAGGTCGAGGGCTTCTTTTCCCTTTGGTAGTATTTCGCTCACTTTTGCGAAGCGAAGCGGAGGTCTGACCCCTATGGGTCAAGCTTTAGTGCCACAGCGGCCAGCGCAGGTAGAGGGGCTATGCCTCTCGACCGTATCTGAAGAGGTTCCGAAGATTGTAGAGTTGGTATTGCCGGATAAAGAGGAAAAACGGAACGAACAAAGTGAAGTGACAAGCCGCGCCAGCGCGGCGGGCCCGCTGCCGAGGCGAACCCGGTGTTAACGTAGGTAGAGGGGCTTCTTTTCCCTCTGGTAGTATTTCACCACTCTTGCGAAGCGAAGCGGAGGTCTGACCCTATGGGTCAAGCTTTAGTGCCACAGCGGCTAGCGCAGGTAGAGGGGCTTGGCCCCTCTGCCGTATCTCGCTCTTTAATGATAAAACGCCGCTATCACCGCAAAAGCGAAGAAGAACATCAGGTGAGAGATCCCTTCGACGTAGTTGGTCTCACCGTTGTCCGTAGTCTTCCATGCCAATATCACAGTCAGAATCAAGGCGCCGATTTGCAGCGAGTTGAAGTCGAGTGTAAGCCTGATGTCGGCAAGAGGCGACAGGAGCATCAGTATCGGAACGGTAAGAAGTATCGAAACCGTAGAGGCACCCATCGCAATATTGACGACTCTTTGTATCTGGTCCCCTTTGGCCGCCTTGATAGCGGTAAAAAGCTCCGGAGATACGCTTATGATGGCTATGACCAGACCGGCGAGGGCGGCCGATATTCCGTGTTCGGTAGCTATCTGCATACCGTCGCTTGCAAAGATCTCCGCGATGATTCCAATGATGAAGATGAGTGCAAATATTATGACGAGGTTTGCCGTTATCGAGAGCCTGTCGAAAATGTAGTTGTCCTCTTCCTCCTCTTCGTCCTCTTCACCTTTGCCGCGTTTTCTTCTGAGTCTGAAGATTCTGCTTCGTGCAGTCGCTTTGAAGAAGTGGATATGTGTCTTCGTCTGGAAGATGAAGATACTAAGATAGTATAGACCGAGCAGAAAGGCGATAATGTAGCTTGCTATAAGCAGACTGTCATCCGAACCGTTTGGCGAGTATCCAAGTACGCTCGGAACGAGTAGTGCGACCGAAGCGACGAGCAGAATCGTGGTATAGGTGCTTGAGGTATCCTCGTTGTGCTCCTGCTCCTTGAACTTGAGTCCGCCTACAAATACGGCGATTCCCAAAAGTACGTTCATATCGACGATTACGGCGGATATGATACCGCTTTTTACGGTTTCGAGGGCATGCGCGCCGTGAGAACTTTCCAGCAATATCATGAAAAGAAGCAGAATCTCGACAGCAACCGCGCTGAAAGTAAGAACAAAGCTGGAGTAGGGCTCCTGGAGTCTCTCCGCGAGAATCTCCGCTATTTCAGATACGGTGAAAGAGAATGATGCGATCGCCATACCGGCAAAAAGAACGGCCAGATATGCAAATCCGTTCATATGAAGAAAAATCGCCGCTATTCCAAGTATGAAGCCTGCAAAGAGGTCCCAGTAGTTTCCAAAAAAATCCTGTAAACCCGTCGACGAGGGGTCGGAGGTGCTGCTCATCTAAAACAATCCTTTGGTTATGGTTTTTTTCGTACTCTTTTCGACAAGCTTGAAAAAGCCGCTGCTCGTCAGGCCGACGAAGATATAGTAGCCGGGCTTCAGCGGCAGTTTCAATCTGTCCAAAAGTTCCTCTTCACCTTTGTAGGTGATCGTTTCCATTTTTATATCACATTGAAACTTAATCTGCGTTGGAAGCAGCAGTTTAGCCCCCGTCCATCTAATACGGTTCAAATACTCGAACGACTCCGCAGGAAGAGAGCTCTCGCAAAAAACGAGCACCTGCTCGCTCGCTCCGAAAGGCAGAGGATCAAGATATGTATCTACAAAAACGGGCATGAATGATCGGGTATAGGTGAGTCTTG
Organism: Campylobacterales bacterium; assembly: GCA_027065635.1. Classification (GTDB taxonomy): domain Bacteria; phylum Campylobacterota; class Campylobacteria; order Campylobacterales; family Hydrogenimonadaceae; genus Hydrogenimonas. The sequence goes on from JAMONQ010000073.1 coordinate 2,833, forward strand.
AGAGCGTATAGTCGAGTTTGGCTCCTTTGAGTATCTCTATCGCCTCTTTGAAAAACGGGAGCATCGCACCGGCAAGCTCCACTCTTTCGCAGTAGACTCCATCGAGTATGAAGGAGCTCTCAAGAAGATTGTCGGCAATCACTCCAAGATCGCACTCTCTTTTGGGTGCAGGGTTGACTGAAGCGCCTATATGTTCCAAAAAGAGGGCATCGTCGCAAAATATCGACTGCTCCTTTTTGGATTCGAGAACCGCTTCACACGCTTTGAGCCTTCCTTCTGGCAGAAGCAGAGCGTTGTGATCCGCTGCTACCATTCGTAAAAACTCCATAACGATGGGGTCTATATAGTAGAAACTTCTCGGATTGGAAACGAGCCAAAGGCGCAGGAGCTTTACAAGAGCGCTATCGAGAGAATCGACGACTATCCATGCGGCCTCTTTATCAGTCACCTCTACATCTGTGTCGGTTATGATACCGTATGCACCGTTGGATAGTGCATCCTCTATACCGGAGGTATCTTGCGCTATATAAAGAGCTCCTCTTGTTGCTTTCGATGGGCGAAGAGCAACGCTTTCGAAGCGTGAAATGGAGGGGTCGTTAAGTAGCCGACCGCCTGTGACGGTCACTACGTTTTCGATGCGCATACTTTCTATCAGCCGATCGCGGTTCCGGCTTTTTTGGGTTTTTCGGGACGAATGAGTGCGAGCCCGTCGTCATCTTTGGCGGCGAGTATCATCCCTTCGCTGACCATTCCCATCAGTTTGGCGGGTTTGAGGTTGGCTACGACGCAGACTTGTGTGCCTACCAGATCGTCTGGTGCGTACCACTCCTTGATACCGGCTACGATCTGGCGGGGATTCTCTTCGCCGAGATCGACCATTAGCCTCAGCAGTTTTTTGCTTTTTGGTACTTCGTTGGCCTCTACGACCGTTCCGACCTTCAAGGAGACTTCGAAGAAGCGGTCTATGGTGATGAGATTCGCACCGCTACTATCCTCCGCATCGCCTTTTTTCGGTTCTGTATTTTTCGGCTTTTTCGCCTCCTCTTTCGCCGCCTTTTCAGCCGGGGTCTCTACCAGCGGCTCCTCGATACGCGGAAAAAGGGGCGGAACCTTCTCGATCTTGAAGCGCTCCAGCAGCGCTCCTTCTCTAATGAGGCGAAGATAGCTCTCGTGGTCGATCGTAAAGCCGAGCGCCCCGGCGATGGTCTGGGTGGTTTTCGGCATGAAGGGGTGCAGCAGTACGGAGACTTTTGCGAGAATGTTGGCGACCAGTGCGATCGTCGCCATCGCCTCATCCTCTTTACCCTCCTTCATCTTCGCCCACGGCATACCGGTATCGATCGCTTTGTTGGCGATTCGAAGCGTTTTCCATAGCTCTTCGAGGTAGCGGTTGGTCTGGATCTCGTAGAGGTAGGGCTCGACACTGCCGAAGATCTCTTCCGCTTCTTTGAGCTCCTCGCCGTGGTGGGTCGCCACACCGTCGCTCTCGATACTGAAGTCGAAGTATTTGCCGCTCATTCCTATGATCCGGTTGAGGAGGTTGCCCAGGTCGTTGCCCAGGTCGGAGTTTATACGGTCGATCAGCGCTCTTTGGCTGAAGTCGCCGTCCTGTCCGAAGGGGACCTCTCTTAGCATGAAGTAGCGGAAATTCTCCAGACCGTATGCGTCGGCGATCTCTTTGGGATCTACGACATTTCCTTTCGACTTGCTCATCTTTTCGCCGTTTCTCGTCCACCAGCCGTGCGCCGCCACATGGTGCGGCAGCTCCAGCCCCAGGCTCATGAGAAAAGCGGGCCAGTATATGGCGTGGAAGCGGAGAATATCCTTGCCTATCAGGTGGACTTTGGCCGGCCAGTAGTGCATCAGCTTCTCATCCGTACCGTAGCCCAGAGCGGTGATGTAGTTCATCAGCGCGTCGAGCCAGACATACATTACATGTTTCGGGTCGTCGACCGACTTGGGCAGTTTGATTCCCCAGTCGAAGCTGGTACGGGTTATGGAGAGGTCGTCGAGGCCGTTTTTGACGAAGTTGACCACTTCGTTTTTCTTCGATTTGGGCAGAATCCGATCAGGTCTGCTCTCATACCACTCGAGCAGTCGGTCCTGGTACTTCGAGAGGCGGAAGAAGTAGCTCTCCTCCTCGACGATGGATGTGGAGCGGCCGCACTCGGGGCAGAATTCGTCATCTACGAGCTGCTGCGGGGTGAAGAAGGTTTCACAGCTGACACAGTAGTGACCGCGGTAGACATCCTTGTAGATATCTCCGTTTCTGTACATGACTTCAAAAGCCTTCTGCACTCCGATTTCGTGCTCTTTGTCCGTTGTACGGATGAACTTGTCGTAGCTGATATCGAACGCATCCCAAAGAGATTTGAAACGCCCGGATATCTCATCGGCATACTCTTTCGGACTCTTTCCGCGCGCTTTTGCCGCCTGCTCGATCTTCTGTCCGTGTTCGTCGGTACCTGTCAGAAAGAATACATCCATTCCGGCAAGCCGCGAGTAGCGCGCCAGCGTGTCGGCGATGATGGTCGTATAGGCGTGGCCGATATGCGGCACATCGTTGACATAGTAGATCGGTGTCGTGATATAGACTCTTTTACATTTCTCTTCACTCATGGGCAAACCTTCGGTATGGGTAGTTAAAAGTTAAAAACCAAAAGTTAAAAACGAAAATTGCATGAACCGCTGACGCGGACAGCAACCTTTAACTTTTAGTTTTTCACTTTCCACTAAAACTCGAATCCTCCTCCTTCGCCTTTGCTCATGCTCTCGTAGACCTTTTTTACGTAGTCGTTTCTGATTTCGCAGCCGATGAGCTTTTCGCACCGCAGGCAGCTTTCAATCCCGTGCTCTTTCTGGCAGGAGATAAGCCGCTCTTTGGCCTCTTCTCTGGCTATCTCCCACTTGTCGAGGCTCTTTTCAGTCGACTCCATAAGCAGCTTTCACTCTGTCGATTTCATATCGGCTACCGAAAAAGCATGGAGTCGTTTCGTGCGGATCGTCGCACGGAAGCTCCAGAAGCCTGCGCCCCTTGTCGTCTATGGCGGCACCTCCGGCCGTTTCGTATACGAAAGCGAACGGGAAGACTTCAAATAGCTTTCGCAGCTTGCCGTTCGGTTTGTCGGTCGTACCGGGATAGCTGAAGAGTCCGCCTCCTTTTAGCAGGATCTGGTGCAGATCCGGGACCATACCTCCGGAATATCGCAGTCTGTACCCTTCGGCGAATAGGGAGTCGACCATCTCTTTGTGGTGCGAAGGCCAGTGCCGCTGAGTGCCGCCGGGCGCGTTCAGCTTCCCTTTTTCGTCGAGCTTTATCGTCGTCTGCTCCATGAATCTGTCGTGGCGGAAGATGAAGTGGCGCACACTCTCTTTGTATGCCGTTACCATTTCGAGTCTCGGTCCGTAGACGATATAGACGGCTGCAAGCATCTTTTGCGCTTCGAAGCTCTCGTCGTATATTCCGAAGATGGATCCGACGCTAAGATCTACGTCGATGAGGCTCGAGCCGTCGAGAGGGTCGTATGCGATCTTGTATCTGCCTCTTTCATGCAGAGTCTCTTCCTCCTCCTTCTCTTCGCTTGCGATAGCCTTGACGGCTGCGATCTTCGAGAACTCTTCGGCTATGATCAGGTCGCTCTGGATATCGAGCTCAAGCTGCATATCGCCTGTCGCGTTGCAATTTTCGGAGTAGCACAGATCCTCGCTCGCAATCGCGTCGCGAATCCTGTGGGCTGATTTTTCGATCGCGTCAAAGATTGGTTTCAGAGTCATCTATACGGCCTTTGCATGTTTTTTGATCCACTCGATGACCTGATTTGTATCGTTCAGGTCGAGTATGTCTATATTTTTCGGAATATCATACTCTTTCGGATCGATGGAGTCATCTATCGCTATCGCCTCGGAGTAGTTGAAATAGCTCTCGTCGATCGAGTTCCGAAAGATCGCGATTCTCGGCAGGGGCAGGGTTTTGAGTCCCTCTACGAGTAGATAGTCGAAATCGTTGACCATTTCGATTATCTCTTCTATTCTCTTGTGGCGGTGGGAGAAGTATGTGGTCCTTGTGGAAGAGGTCACTACCACCTCCGCTCCAGTTTGGAAAAACTTCCAGCTATCTTTTCCCTCTACGTCGAAAACCGCCTTGTCTTTCGGGTCGTTTTTGATTATGGCGATTTTATACTCGGGAATGAGAGCGCGCGCCACCTTCTCTATAAGCGTTGTTTTACCGCTGTTTGACGGACCGGTAAAAGCGACTGCAAAACCTTTTCGCAATGGACTGCCTTCGTTGTAAAATCGATAGAGATTATAGCCAAAAAAGTATTAAAGACCGGTTGTGAAAACGAAATTTCCGGTTAAAAGGATTTGTGTTAGAATAAACTCGCAAACAGGATGCCGGAGATTCGAGACGAACTTCGGATAAAGGCACCACTCAATCAGGCAAACAAAAGGTATACGACGTGAAAAGATCTCTTATATGGACGGCTGTTGCAAGCATTCTTCTCTTTTTTGGAGGATGCAGCTCCAAATCGTGCGAAAACGGTATTTTAAAGCCGGACAAGATATACGAGAAGGCACTTGTAAATACCCGCGAAGCGCAAGTCGTCAGATCGCTGGAGACGAAAGCCTCCGTCAGCGCGACGCTGCTGAACGAAGTGTTCGAAGAGAAATACCCATATGAAAAGGGGATATATCTGTTCGTGGGGATAATAACGGATCGCAAGATGCCCGATGAAGCCTTTCCCGATTTCATCCATATGAAGCTCAACGGAAAGGAGCCTCTGAAGATAGAGAGGGTCCACCGCGGAGACGAGTTGTATGAGTTGATGCCCAGTGTCAACAGGTGGGGAAACTTCTACCTCGTGCACTTTCCTCCGACAAAAGGCAAAAAGATGAGTTTCACTTTCGAAATCGATCCGTATACTCCGGTCGAGTTAGAGTTTCTACGACCGACTCCACGGAGATAGGCTCTTTTAGAATCTTTTTGTAGACGATGTAGTTCGCAAGTACTTTCTTGCCGTACCTGCGGCTCTCGTCGTAGTGTACGAGCTCCATGCTCAGCCACGGTTCGTATCTGCCCTCCTTGAAAAGCCCTCTTCGAGTCAGCAGACGCTTCGTAAATCCGATCCCGCCGTTGTAGGCATATGCGATAAAGAGCGGGTGAGTAAGATAGCGTCGCAGATATTTCAAGTGTGTCACGGCATACTCGATATTTCGCTTCGGCTTGAACATTTCGTCGAGATTTGGCGTCTCTTTTCTCTCTTTTGCGAGCGCTTTTACCAAAAAAGGCATGATCTGCATCATTCCCAGAGCGTATGATGTGGAGATGGATGCCGGAATGAATCTGCTCTCTTGTCTGGCGAGAGCCAGAAGAAGAGCTTTTCGGTCGTTGGGGAGATCTTCGTATGCCGACTCGTAGGGCATCGGAAAGTAGTGGGTTTTGTAGCGTGATGCGCGCTCCATCACGAATGAGTAGTGCCCCTCCGTATCGGCTGCGGCGAAACGTTTGGCGTAGTCGATCAGAAACGGCTGCTTTTTGCCGGAGATATCGTGCAGTGTCCGTAGCCAGGCGAACGGATCCGAGATATTGTAGTCGATCTCTCTTTTTTCGAATGTCGGCGTTACGATGCGCGGCGGAGGAGTTTTCGTTTTTTCACGGGCATAGAGTGTGTATATGTTCAGATCGAAACTCTTTGCGAGTTTTTGAAGGTACTCTTTTTCGGGACGGATCTGTGCGAGCCAGAAGAGACTCTTGTCCTTGTCGAAACGGTAGTATGCCTTTTTGTAGGCTATACCGAGATAGTGGGCCGCAAGAGTCTCTTTGCCGTGTAGCAGGGCGTTCATGGCGAGAAAGAAGGTGCTCTGGTGAGAGAGCGGTTTTGCATCTATGCCCAGCAGTGAGCGCTGAAGACGGTCGAGCCTTCTGTCGGTCACTATCAGCTTTATTGTCTGGGCGAACTGCCGCTCTTTCGAGAGCTTTTTTATCAGTGCGGGAGGAAGGGGGTGGTTCAGGTGCTGGTATCTCCAGGCGGAGCCGCAGTTGTTGAAAACTTTGAAAAAGCTCTTCGTGTCGCTTTTTGCCAGCTCGAAAAAGGGCTCTTTCGAAGCCATGATATCCGCCCAGCGGAGGCTCTCTGGAAAATCGGAGATCTGTTCGAGCACCTTGTATCTGCGGACTCCGTCTATTTTGGTAAATTTGTACGGAGAAAGAGCCGCTACGGTACACTCTGCCGTTTCGGCCGGTAGTCTGTCGGCTTTGAGCCGGTAGCACTCAAGAGCCTCTTTGAACCCTTTTTGTTTCGTCTTCTTCGCAAAGCGGCCCAAGATCTTCCAGTTGACCGATTTGACCTGATAGAAGGCTCTGTCGGCCTCTTGCGGTGTGATGTTTTGGTCGAGAAAACGCCAGATGTAGAAGTCCTTGGCGTAGCTTTTGGGCATCGCGTCGATCTGTTCGAGCGTGACCGCTTGCAAAAGCAGCGGAAACAGTATCAGCGCGGCCGCCGCTCTCATAGGGAAGCGGCCAGCTCGAAGAGGAGTTTGACCAGAAAGAGGTCGAGAAACTGAAGACCGATGATCAGAATCAGCGGTGCGAGGTCTATTCCGCCTACGACGGTTGGAATATAGCGTCTGATCCAGGCGTATACAGGCTCTGTGAGGCGATAGAGCGTCTGTACGATGGGATTGTACGGATCGGGACGTACCCAGCTTACAAGAGCGGCGATGATCACTACCCAGATATAGATGCTGATTACCATATGCAGAATCTGCGCCAGTGCCTGTACGAAAGTTGACAGTATCATTTTATGATCTCCATGAGGTATGATTTTAGATGACGGTACAGATGTGAAAGCTCCGGACCGTGTTCAGCGCCCGTCAGAAGCAGACGCAGCGGTTTGAAAAAGTTTTTCCCTTTCAATCCAGTCTCTTTGGATAAATACTCCTTGAGTTCGTCGAACGATTCGAGTATCGGTGCCTTTTCGAGAGCCTCCTGAAGTCTTTTCATCTGCTCTCCCCACTCGGAGTCGAATGGCTTTGCCGAGAAGACGGCTTCAATTTTCGGCTTGATCTCTTTTATCGTGCTTCCCTCTTCGAGGTAGCATTTTGCCAGCTCTCCTATTGCCGCGTCCGCGAAGCCGAAGGCGCGCGAGAGCTCTTTGGGATCCATTCGCTTCATATGCTCCCTGTTTATGAAACGGAGCTTGTCCAGATCGAATTTCGCGGCCGCCCGGGAGATCTTTTCAAGATCGAACCAGCCGATCGCCTCTTCGAGAGTAAAGATCTCTTCGGGAGTCTTGTTTCCAAGAAGTATCAGGTAGTTGGCGATGGCTTCCGGCAAAAAGCCCTCTTCAAAGAGCCACTTTACACTCGAAGCGGCATCTCTTTTCGACATCTTCTTTCCCTCTTCGTTGAGAATGATGGGAAGGTGCGCGTATGAAATCTCCTTGTCGTAACCGAGAAGATTTCGTATATGTATCTGCTTGGGGGTGTTGCTGACATGGTCTTCGCCGCGGATGACGAGGCTGATATCGTGTATCATGTCGTCGACAGCGCAGGCGAAGTTGTATGTGGGGCTCTTGTCGGCACGCATTATGACGAAGCTGTCTATATCGTCCGGGGCGAAGGATAGCTCACCCTTTATCAAGTCGCGAAACTTCACTTCGTTCGAAGGCTTTTTGATTCTGATCGTAAACGGTTTTTCGTTGGCAAGAACCTCCGCATCGCTCAGCATTTCGCATTTTCCGCTGTACCGGTAGGCCACTTTGGACTCTTTTGCCGCTTCCCTTTGGGCATCGAGCTCCTCCGGAGAGCAGAAGCAGGCAAACGCCTTTCTCTCTTCGAGCATCTTTATCGCCATATGCTGATGTATGGTGAGATTGTGGCTTTGGTGGTATACCTCGTCGTATCTGATGCCTACAAGCTGTAATATCTCCAGAATCTCTCTATCTTTTCCCTCGATATTGCGCTCTTTGTCGGTATCTTCTATACGCACTATGAAGCGTTCGTCGCGCTGTCTTGCCACAATGTAGTTGAAGATGGCGACTCTGAGGTTGCCTATATGCATATCTCCCGTAGGACTGGGTGCGAAACGCAGCAAATTCTGCCCCTTTTTTGGTTTGGATTATACCAAAATAAAGTATGAAGTTATAAAAAGAGCCAAAGATATGAGAAATCCTCCTCTACGTTGATGGTATGCCAGAGTTCCAGAGGCTTCTGTTTTATCTCTATTTAATGGAAAAATATATATGCTGATCGTAGTCGTATAAGGATTTTGAATGTTTGAAAGAGCCTGGGCCGGTTTTGTCGCTATTGTGCTTTGCGTCTCCTTTTCGTGGGGCGCTCTCGTGCAAAAAAGCGGTGCCGAATATCTTCAGAAATACCTTAGCGAAGGTATGGAAAAAGGATACGGTTTTCTATGCAGAAAAATCGATCCCGGACATTACGGATGTACATTGAAAGATTACGACGAAAACGGCGAAAACGGGACCTTCGCTGTAAAATCCATCTATTTGCGTTTCGATTCGAAGAGTATCGAACCTATTTTGAACGAGGCGACATTTGCCGCTTTCTTGAAAAACAGGGAGATTTCAGAGCTCATAGGTCGTGAAGTGAGCGACAAGAGGTTTGAAAACGGTTTGCACGAGAGTATCTATCGCAAGTCGCTCGAAAAGAGGTATCTATATGATTCAAGAATAGAGGGCGAAGTATCTAAAAGAGTTCTGATCTCACTCAAAAGTGCCGAAGCGGAAGCCGTTTCGATAAAAGATGCCGACAGAAGCAGCCACTTCTATGCCGAAAGGATTTTCTATCTGAATGAAATGAGCGAAAGCATCAACGGTACGAGCTTCGAGTACCCTCTGATCGGAAAGGCTCTTCTTGAATTCGAAGGGATCGATTTTTTCGAAGAGTCGACCGGTAAAGATGCCGATAGAAGAGCTCTGAATATGTGGAGTATGCTTCGATCCGCAACTCCTCCATCCGTGAGTATGATAGAGATGGATCGCTTTGTCCGATTTGTAAAGAAGTTTGGATCTCTCAACGGTAGGGGTGTCAAAGGTGCCGATGCCAGGTTTTTGCTCGAAAATAGGCCTCTTGGCGGCGAGAGTATCGTGAGCATACTCGATATAAGCGGTAGGGAGCCGAATAGTTCGAGTTCGACGATGACTCTGCGGGTACGTCTTAACAATGTCGAGGCTCTTTTCAACGATAAAAGCGTATCCGGTATGAAGCCCGATTTCATATTCGAATCACTAAAGGGTGAAGTGCGTTTGGAGCACGAATACCTGAATCGCTACAAGGATCTTTTGAATAGTGATCCGGCCTTTAGAGAGGATGCGGAAGCGATGTCGCGTTATCTTTCGGATCTTTTTCGCCATTATGGTGACAAGAGTGACAACAAGTCGTTCAAAGCCTTTTTGAAGAGTGCGGAAAAAGCGATAGAGAGCGGGCTCAAAGGCAGATCGAAAGAGTACGGTTT
>JAMONQ010000074.1 GCA_027065635.1 Campylobacterales bacterium
TAGAAATCTGGTGATCGAATAGACTCTGTCGTAACCGAGAAAGGAGTTTTTGAACTCATCGTAGGTGACACCGGACTCCAGTATCTGGCCAAGCATCTCTTCACCGTAGATACCCTCCACGGTTCTGAAGCTTTTTTTACCGAGCAGCTTCAGCCAGAACTTGTTCCAGCCGCACAGTTCACCTTTTGGAAGGTAGGCTATATCGCATAGAAAGATGGAGTAGAGATATCCTATATATTTGGAGATTCTATGCGGGTAGAAACATCTGATCGTTTTGACGCCGTCGATCTTTTTTTGCGGCAGATTGCCTGAGTATATCTCCAGTGCGATAACTTCGAAGAGACTTTTGTCGAGGTGCTTTGCCAGGGCGAGACAGTTCAGGTTTTGTGCGTTTATGCTGTTTATATATCCGCCCAGAAATATTTTGATTTTTTTTTTCATCGGTTTTCTTTGATGGCTTGAGTATAGTGATATTTTATCATAAAAGAGCCAAAAAAGATTGTTTGCTGTCTTTTGGGGAGTTGAGGCTATTTACAAAAAGAGATATCTTCGAAGCGGATATAGCCTGCGCCCTCTATTCCTCTAATCGAAGGCAGATTTTTGCTATCTACGCCGATTACGAATGTTTCGTCCGGAAAGAGTGCCGGGATATTTGCCAGAAGCGTTTTGTAGTAGCCTCGTTTGCGAAACGTAGGCGGTGTAACGAAGTCATACAGAAAGCGAAACCCGTCGAGGCAGAGAGTTTTGTCTATTTCATACAGATAGAAACGTTTTTGGAAGGATATCCATCCATAGCACAACAGATTTTCATTGTCTGTCAGATATACGAATATGTCGGAGCGCTTCAGTCTGTTTTGTGCTATCTGGCGGAACTCTTCATCGGAAATGATGACACCGGCGTTTTGCCAGAAATCTTCAAATGATTTTGAAATCCCGATTTTCAGGCCGGCAGGCAACGCTATCTTGCAGCGGTCGAAACGGTAAAAAAGAAGCTTCGCTCCAAGCAGGTCGATTTTCCTTTTGATCGGACGCAGAAGCGCTTTAATCTTTCGCACCGGAAGACCTCAGATAGTGTGCGAGATTTTTTTTGGCCTGATATAGCAGTCCGGCCAGGGGAGACTTGGAGACGTAAAATGTATACAGCCCTTCTGTTCGAGGGGCAAAGTTGTATAGCTTGTAGTCGTATAGTCCGGTTCCAAGATAAAAATCGAGCCCCCTTTTGGAAGCGTAGTCGATTATATGAAGATAGTTTTTGATATTTATACGCTTTATGGAGGGGTCATAAAGATCGATCCAGCCCATGATGGAGTTTTTATCGAGTCTTGCAAGTACCGTCGCGCTTAATATATCGCCATTTTGTCCTTTCTGTATGGCGACAGTAACCTTTTTCAAATCGTATAGGTGCCTGATTATGGTGATGATTTCATTGTATGAGTCAGGATTTCTGATTCCATGTTTTGACATTTTCGCCAAAAGCTCTTTTAGCTCCGAGTCTGGAAACGGTGCGGAGTCGTTTTCAAAAAAAACGGCTGAAGAGTCTATAGAGCTGTCTGTTTTTTTCAGTTTTATATATAGTTTCGAAGGTATATGCTTTAGATATCTCTTTTCATCATACTCTTTTGCATCGAGCCATGAGTGCAGATCGTGCCGGAAAATATAGGGGTTTTGCTTTCTGAAAACGAGAGGAAGCTGGTCGAGAATCGGATCGCTTTTTCTTATATTTGTAAACTCGACCTCTTTTATATTGTCATCATCTGTTATGAGCTCTCTGATATGGCCAAGATATAGAACCTGCCGGTGCCAATCCCCGGAAATCAGTCCGCCGAGGATATCGGCCTTTCCGCTTAGATAGAGTTTCAAACGTCCATTGTCTGTAAGCTTGCACGGAAGCAGAGCAAGAAGCTTCTGTCTCGATCCGTAGCAAAGCAGGTATGGGCGCTCTTTTTCAGGATTGCGCTCTTTTAGCCAGATATCATACAGATCGAAGGAGTGAAAGAGTGTACTGTATGGTATTTGACGCTGAAGCTCACTCCAGGCCCCGCGAATCTGGCGTATCTGCTCCTCCTCTTGCAAAACGAAGGCGTTCATATGAGTCTCCGTATATCCGGCATAGAGCATTTATGTCGTACAAAGTGCTCCAGACCGCTTAAAGCCGCATCCAGCATTGCAGGATCCGAACTGTTTGGCAGGGTCAGACGGGGAAGAGCGTAGCGACCGAAAAGTATCGATGAGGTTTTGTGGTTGATATTGGCTACGCCGTAGGAGAAGGCGCTCTTTTCTATCGTTTCTATAATATCTGCGGAGACCTCCTCCGGACCGCCAAACGGATAGCTGTAAATATCCGTATTGAAAATAGAGCCGATATACTTTTCAGAAGATGAGATCTCTTCGTTTAGAGCTTTTGTATCCATAAGAGAGAGGTTTTCGTGTGAGTAGGAGTGGCAGCCCACCTTGTGTCCAAGCTCTTTGAGTCTTTCTATATGCTCTATGCGCATCGGTGTGAATCTTAGCCTGTAGAGTCGTTCATCTATCGGCAAGGAGTTGAAGTCTATCTCTTTTTCAAAATATTCAAGGAGCTTCTCCTTTTTTGTGTAATCCTCCCAAAGCTGCTTCATGAGCGCTCCGAAGCAG
>JAMONQ010000075.1 GCA_027065635.1 Campylobacterales bacterium
AAAGCGGCTTCAGCGTCTCGTGCTTCAGCATATCGAGTTCGTAAAGGGTTTTGATGGAGTGTATGTCTACGGGAAAGTGGTGGTAGCCGTCAAATTGCGGCAGATACATCACCCGCCTCATCGGAGTGATCGTTTTTGCGAGTTTGCCGCTTTTGAAAAGCGCTTCTATTACGAAAGCGCTGTAGGGGGAGTGAAATATCTGTTTGATCGCTCCGATCAACTGCTTGCCTTTGGTTTTGGGCACTTCGGTGCGGTCGATCAGGTGGCAAAAAGAGGCATCTGCGGCTATGGGCAGGGTTTGGGCCTCCTTCAGCAGTATCTTGAGATAATGCAGGAAAGTTTTCGGCTTCATATCCCTTTTGGCGTAGAGGGTATCCTGACATCGGAATATCCCGGCCTCTACAATCCCTTTTCTCAAAAGAGAAATATCCTCTGCATCGTAGAGGTAGGGCTTTGCCAGTACCCCTTTCCAGTAAGCGGTCTTTTTTCGGATCGTATCGAGTGCCTGAAAGGTCCGGCTGACAAGCTCTTTTTGCGCCTTTTTGGGATCGCTCTTCTCGATTCCGAGCAGCGCTGCCGCTCCGGGTACCAGATCCAGCCTCAGGGTGTCCTCCTTTTTCCCGGCTGTAAGATGCAGCGCAGCGCGGATACGGAAGATAAATTCGAGCGCCGTACGGTACTCCGCATAGTCCGCTTCATCCAAAACGGTGCCCACCAGCTCTTTGAGACGGAAAACGTTGTGCCGCACGGAGGCTATCCAGAAGACGAGGTTGGCATCGCGTATGCCCCCCAGGCACTCTTTGATATTCGGCTCCATCGATATGGGGAACTTCTCGTGCCGAAGCTGTGCTTCGGTCAGTTTTTCGAGCGTGTAGGTCCTGGGATCGTCCCGCCGGATATAGCGCAACTCTCTTTGGGTCTCCATCCATATGAAGTTTGAGCCGATTATGAAACGGGACTCCATAAGCGCGGTTTTGATGGTGATATCGGACTTTGCGACTTCCTGAAGCTCCGAAACCTCATGGACTCTGTGGCCGAGTTGAAAGCCGGCATCCCAGGCGATATAGAGGATCTTTTCGATGATTTCGTTGATATTGTATCCCGGCGTCTGTTTGTATACGATCATCAGGTCGATGTCGCTGTGGACACAGAGCTGTTCACGGCCATAGCTGCCGAGTGCCACCAGCGCGATAGGCACGGAGTTGCGCATCGGCTGGAACTCCAGAAACATTTTGCGCAGCACCACTTTGTAGATCATAGACAAAAAGCTGTCTATCTTTCTGGTGTGGTGGACCAGAAACGCTTTGCCCTGCGTCTCTTTGAAAATCTCTTCGAGGTTTTCGAGATACTCCCCGACCGCCTGTTTGAGAAGCTTGGATATTTCGAAGTCGGGAGCTCCGTTATCGAGCAGCGACTCTATTTCAATGTTCAAATCCATCTGTCAAAACTTCCATTTTCTTTTTGGATATAATAGCGAAAATTTTTGACGGGACTCTGTGATGGATATTGTAGAAAAAGTGCGAAACGGTGAGAGAGTAGGGCTCGAAGAGGCACTCGAACTTTACGAACTGGACCTCTTTACGCTTGGTGCGCTTGCCGATGAAAAACGTAAAAAAATGTACGGAAAGAAGACCTATTTCAACATCAACCGTCACATCAACCCGACCAACATCTGCAAAGATATCTGCAAATTCTGCGCCTACAGTGCAAGCCGAAAAAATCCGAATCCCTATACCTTGACAGTCGATGAAATCGTAGAGATAGCGAAAAAGTCGTGGCAAAGCGGCGCCAAAGAGGTCCATATCGTATCGGCCCACAACCCGGAAGCGGGGCTCGAGTGGTATCTCGGGATGTTCAAAGCCATAAAAGAGGCGCTGCCGCAGATCCACATAAAAGCGCTTACCGCCGCCGAAATCAACTTTTTGGCGCAGGAGTATGGACTGAGTCATGACGAAATACTCGACAGGATGGTCGAAAACGGCGTCGACTCCATGCCCGGGGGCGGGGCCGAGATATTCGACGAAAAAGTGAGAGAGTACATCTGCAAAGGCAAAGTCTCTTCCGCCGGGTGGCTGGAGATTCACAGAAAGTGGCATGAGAGAGGGAAAAAGAGCAATGCCACGATGCTTTTCGGGCACGTGGAGAAGCGCGAACACCGCATCGACCATATGCTGAGACTTCGCAGCCTGCAGGATGAGACGGGAGGCTTCAACTGTTTCATCCCTCTTGTCTATCAAAGAGAAAACAACTACCTCAAAGTCGAAGAGTTTCCGACGGGTCAGGAGGTTTTGAAGACGATGGCCGTAAGCCGCATCGTCCTTGACAACATTCCCCACCTCAAAGCCTACTGGGTCACCGCTACGATAAATCTGGCACTCATCGCCCAGGAGTACGGCGCGGACGACCTTGACGGAACGATCGAACGCGAATCGATACAGGCTGCGGCAGGCGCCAAAAGTGCGCACGGAATGGCCCTCGACGAGTTTGTGCACCTGATAAAAGACAGCGGCTTTACCCCGGTCGAACGTGACAGTCTCTACAATGAACT
>JAMONQ010000076.1 GCA_027065635.1 Campylobacterales bacterium
CTGTCCAGAAACAAGCAACTTCCGGCGTCTACATGCTTAGACGACATTGCTTGATTTGACACGGCTTCGCGCAATGTCCAAAGCTACGCCGTGCGAGCCTCCAGGATTCGCCTGCAGGCGAGGCACACTGCAGGTATAGCCATAAAGGTATGATACTCTCAAGATCCGCCTATATGGCGTCGGCGGAGAGAGCAGCCCCAGTAAGGGTTATACTTACGCTACGGCGTAAGCGGGGCGATAATCTGTGTTGTTTGCGTTTATTGCATTGTGGACAGTTTAACGATATGTCCAAATCGACATGCAGCCGGAAATCACCTGCTCCTGTCGAAGCCAAGTCAACCCCGTTTGAAAAATGGGCAAACAACACCTACCCGTTGATCTGATCCTTGATCGAACGTGCAAGTGTAGATATTTTATCGATCTTTTGGCTGTTTGTCAAGTTTTCTTTAAGGAGTATCCTTACGAAGGCGCTTCCCACGATTACTCCGTCTACTCCTCTGGCCTTCTGTTTTGCCGTCTTTTCATCGACGCCGAATCCGATGTAAAGAGGTGTGTCCGTATGCTCTCGTACCGTCTCTATGATAGGCTCGAGAGACTCGCTTCGATCGGCTCCGGTTATACCGGCATAGGCTACCATATAGATGAATTTTTTCGAATCCTTGACTATTTTGGCGATACGTTCGGGAGTATCAGTGGGAGCTACGAATTCGATGAGTGCTACATCTTTTTCGTCAAACGCCTCTTTATAGGCGGCCGCCTCTTCGTGGGGCAGATCTGGAATTATGAAGCCGCTGACGCCAAGCTCCTTCGCTCTATTCAAAAAGTGGTCGATCCCCTTGTGGTAGAATGGGTTGAAGTAGCCCATCCAGAGGGTGTCGATGACCGGAGCAATCTTTTCGCTTACTTCAAACAGATCGGAAATCCTGAATCCGTTTCGAAGAGCGAAGAGGTTGGCGGCTTCTATTACAGGGCCGTCTGCGACCGGATCCGAAAAAGGGATGCCAAGCTCCAGCGAGTCCACTCCCGCCTCTTTCAGAGAGTGGGCCAGATCGATAGTGAAGTTTTTATCCAGATAACCGGTAGTTATATATGCGACAAGATTTTTCAAAATATTCAACCTACCTTGGGAACGAGCAAAATTTTTGGATCTATATCTTCGAGTTCGCCGTCGCCGGAGATCTCCGTATACCAGGCTCTGAACTGATCGCTTACAAGAAGCAGCCAGTCTATCAGCTCGTCTGTCACTCTTGACGGATCCTCTCTGAGGCGCTCCATCGTCTCTTCAGCAAGTTCGGAGAGTAGATGGAGACGTTCTATTTTAAGAAACGACGAGGCGGATTTTATGTTGTGGAAAATCCGGAAAAGTTCGTTTATTTTATCCTCTCTTGTCGCTTCGTTTTCGAGGGAGATGATCGTCGGCTCCATCACCTCCGTCATAACGTCGAAATGGTCCAGAAACTCATCGACGATATCGTAGTCGAACTGCTGTTCCAGCCGGTTTCTGATACCCATTTGCGCCTCCTGTTTGATTGCAATTATACCATTTTTTGGATAGAATCGAATCCAATCAGAAGAAAGGGAACCGATGCGGAAAAAAGAGACGATTTCATCGCTTCAGGGCGCCAAGGGAAAGAGGAAGCTGACGATGATCACGGCGTACGATGCACTCTTTGCGTCTCTATTCGCCGAAGAGGCCGACATGATCCTCGTCGGAGACAGCCTCAATATGAGCTTCGGAGGCAAAGCCGATACTCTCTCCGTCACACTGGAGCAGATGATCTACCACACAGGTGCCGTATGTAACGGTGCGCCGCAGACCTTTGTAGTATGCGATATGCCTTTCGGTTCCACAAACAGTGAAGAGGAGGCTCTGGCCAATGCGACCAGGGTTTTTCAGCAGACACCGGCTGACGCTGTGAAGATCGAAGGGGGAGCCGAGCGTGCCGATATAGTTCGCCGTCTTGTTCATAACGGCATCGCGGTCATGGGGCATGTCGGTCTGCTGCCCCAGTCGGTTCGTGGTGAAGGCGGCTACAGAGTCAAGGGGCGCGATGAAAAGAGTTTTCAAAAGGTGCTCGAAGATGCGGCGGCCATCGAAGATGCGGGAGCCTTTTCGATCGTGATAGAGGGAGTGACACCTGAGCTGGGAGCGCTTGTGACGCAAGAGCTCAGCATACCTGTCATCGGCATAGGCGCGGGAGCGCAGACGGACGGACAGGTACTGGTCTGGTCCGATATGCTCGGCTTTTTCGAAGCCTTCAAGCCTAAATTTGTCAAACAGTATCTAAACGGCGCCAGGCTGGTCAAGGAGGCGGTGAGCCAATATGCGGAAGAAGTTCGGCAGGGGATCTTTCCGGCCGAGGAGCACTGCTACAGATGAGAAAGATGCATCATATCGAAGCCACAATGACACAACTTGCCGGCGCACAGCTCTACCGCCCGGGAAAGCAGGCGTTGGTGCAAAGACGGGAACTTCGTCTTTATCGCGTATGTTTTGAAAGTATAGTCGAAACAGGGAAGTGATACCGAATGAGAATCAGAGTATATGCACCCTATAGCGAGACGAATCGAGCCAAGCGAAGCGGTACCTTCAGCCGCACCGGAGCGGTGGGCTCGCTGCCGGGGCGGACTCGGCGCAGCCTTTGCGGCTTCGCCGTAATGGCCTGTTTGCCGGAGGCAGAATAGAATGGAACGTATGGTCGAGATAGAGAAGTTTGACCATGAAAGCAGTTATGAAGCGAGCCTGCGGCCGGGCAGATGGGATGAGTACATAGGTCAGGAGAAGATCAAAAAGAATCTTCGCGTCTTCATCGAAGCGAGCAAGAAGCGCTCGGAGGCTCTCGATCATGTGCTCTTTTTCGGCCCTCCGGGCCTCGGCAAGACTACGCTTGCCTACCTCATTGCCGCGGAGATGGAGAGTTCGATAAAGGTGACCGCAGCTCCGATGATAGAAAAGAGCGGTGATCTTGCCGCCATATTGACGAACCTCGAGGAGGGAGATATCCTCTTTATCGACGAGATTCATCGCCTCTCCCCCGCCATCGAGGAGATCCTCTATCCGGCCATGGAGGATTACCGGCTCGATATCATAATCGGCAGCGGTCCCGCCGCGCAGACGATCAAGCTCGATCTTCCGCGCTTTACCCTCATAGGAGCCACTACCCGCGCCGGAATGATCTCCAATCCCCTTAGAGAGCGTTTCGGAATGCACTTTCGTATGCAGTTTTACGGCTCGAGGGAGCTTGCGCAGATCGTGCGGCAGGCAGCCGTGAAGCTCGAAAAACCGTGCGATGAAGATGCGTCGCTCGAGATAGCCAGAAGAAGCAGGGGAACTCCAAGAATTGCCCTTAGGCTGCTGCGTCGTGTCAGGGATTTCGCCGAGGTGGAAAACGAAGAGAGTATCTCTCTTGAGAGGACCAGATACGCTCTCGATGAACTGGGAGTCAACGAAGAGGGTTTTGACGAACTCGATATAAAGCTTCTGAGGCTGCTTGTGGAGGCGAAGGGCAAGCCCATAGGGCTCGCTACGATCGGGGCGGCTCTAAGCGAAGACGAAGGGACTATAGAGGATGTCATCGAACCGTACCTGCTCGCAAACGGATATATCGAAAGAACCGCCCGCGGGCGTATCGCTACACCGAAAACCTATGAACACTTCCGTCTATCGCCCATGAGTGAAGGAAAACTCTTTTGAAAAACCTCGAAGCACAAAATCTGTCTATAGAAGCGGGCAGATCCGGTGCAAAAAACAGTTTGCCTGAACAAAACGGTAAAACCGCAAACCGCACCAGTTCGGAGGGCCCGCTGCCGAAGCGGACTCAGCGTCAGTGCAGGGGCGATGGCTTTGCCATGGCCGCGTATTCGACGGAGGCAAGATCGATATGAAACCTCAACACTTCATCGTACTGCTTCTGATCATTTCCGGATACTTCGTATATCTTGTCTACAAACCCTTTTTGCAGGCTATCGCCATTGCCATTCTGCTGATGTTCGCGACACTCGGGATTTCCAGAAAGATCGGAAAGAGATTCGAGCATAGGTGGCAGACAAGCGCCATCATGACTATTCTTCTGGGGCTTATGTTTTTCGCACCGCTTGTCTATCTGATAAATGCCGCCGCCATACTGGTCGCAAATATAGATACGAATGCCCTGACGGAGCATATCCACAAAATCGAGCTTTTTCTCCAGTCGGTATCGCTTCCGCAGGAGTGGTTGCAGAAGCTTCAGCTCGATCCGAAATCTATCCACAGCGCGATATCCGAAATCTTCAGCGAAGAGCAGATCAACGGATATCTAAAGAGCGCCGGGGCGTTTGTTGGAACCGTAGCGGCGCACAGTGCAGCCTTTTTCAAGGATATGGTACTGATTTTGATCTTCTACTTCTTCGCATATCTGTACGGTGAGTCGATAGGGCACTTCATAAAGCGGATACTTCCTCTCGATACCGCCCAGACGCAACTGCTTTTTAACGAATTGTCGAATTCGATGGGTGTCGTCTTTTTCTCCATACTCGCTACGGCTATTTTCGAGGGGGCTCTGTTTGCGATAGTCGTTCTCTTTTTCGGACTCGATGCCGTTCTTCTTGGAATCTTGTACGGTTTCGCTTCGCTTGTACCGGTCATCGGCGGCGCTTTGATGTGGGTACCGGTCTCGCTGTATCTGTGGAGCACCCAGGGAGCCAGCGCCGCAATCATCGTCGCGCTCTACTCGATCATAGTCATTTCGATCATAGCGGATACCTTTATCAAGCCCATGATCATCAAGGAGATCGACTACAAACTCCTTAAAGAGACGAAGGCTCTCAATGAAATTCTGGTATTCTTCTCGATTATCGCAGGGCTCGCCACTTTCGGCTTCTGGGGTATGATTATAGGGCCGGCGATAACCACTCTTTTTATAGCTATACTAAAACTATACGATCAGCTACAAACTTCAATACAAAAGGAACATACATGAAAAAACTCATACGACTATTTGCAGCCATCGCACTGTTTGCGATTTCGCCGCTCGCTGCACAGGAGGGTGGTCTTACCTTCACTCTCAAGGAGAAGGGTGCTCCTACGCTTCACGTAAAAGAGATGCCAAACGGCGTTGTATTCGAAGAGTACAAAGGAAAAGTGCTGCTTCTGAACTTTTTCGGAAAGCACTGCAAATGGTGCATGAAGGAGATTCCAGATCTTGTGGCCCTCCAAAAAAAGTACGGCGAAACCTTTCAGGTAGTGGCGATTCATGCGCAAGATCCTCTGACACCGGGAGAGCGATCGAGACTCGAAAACCGTTTCCATTTCAACTATCCGATCTTCGAGTCGGATCACAACTATGACTTCACCAGGTATATATCACAAAGAGCCGGATGGACGGGGTCGCTTCCGTTTTCGGTAATCTTCGACAAGAGCGGAAGCGCCGTAAAGATTATCCCGGGATATATTCCCAGGGAGAACCTGGAGCATATAATCAAGGTTTTGAGCGCACAACCCTCCCGCGCTTCGCAAGAAGGTAGTAGCCGATAATTCCGGCCGCTACCATCATGGCCGATAGAAGCTGACCCATGGTAACCCACCCGCAGCAGATAAAGCCGAGCTGGATATCCGGTTCTCTCCAAAACTCCGCTATGAAGCGGGCAGTACCGTACAAAACTGCATAAAGAGCTATAAGCTCTCCTTCGAAACGCTGCCTCTTTCGGTAGAAAAAGAGTATCAAAGCCACCAGCACACCTTCCAAAACGGCTTCATATAGTTGTGACGGGTGGCGCAGAGTTCCGTTTACATAGATCCCCCACGGCACTTCCGTAGCCCGACCGACAAGCTCCTGATTGAGAAAGTTCCCTATCCGGCCGAATATGTAGCCTACCGGCACGCTCAACGCGACCAGATCCATCCACATCCAGAAGGATGTTTTGCTCCGCTTGATGAAGATCCATGTCGCTATGAGGAAGCCGATGACCGCACCGTGATAGCTCATGCCGCTTATTCCGGTGAATGTTCCGCCGTGAAACGGGTTGAAGATCTGCCACGGATGGGTCAGGTAGTAGAGTGTATGGGGATCGTAAAATAGAATATAGCCGAGTCTGGCGCCGAGAATTACGCCGATTTCAACGTAGATGAAGTAGCTCTCAAGTGTCTTGTCGTCTACCGGGTAGTGATCCTTTTTTACGTAGAGCTTTGCCGCGTAAAGAGCCGTCAGAAGGGCGAGTACGTACATTATGCCGTACCAGTGCACCTTTATCGGCCCGAGTGAAAAGGCTATCGGATCGAAGTGTTCGTAGATGTGTCGCCAGTACTCCATCACCCGGCGCTTTTTTTCAAAATGAGCCTGTGTTCGTCATCGAAGATCACCAGATCGTCATCTTCGTCAAACTGCCACCATTTGACTCCTTTGAGGATGGAGAATATCCTTCTTTCTGTTTCACCTTCCTGCCCGGCGCAGTAGCGTCTCGTGCCGCCTATATTGATGAAGTCGATCGCGGTTTCCGTGACGGAAGCCTCCCCGAAAAATGCGTTGCAGCCGCCGAATCCGCCAATGGCGCCATCTTTCGAGAAACGGATAAACGGCATCTTTTCAAGAGATACGGGAGTGTTGTCTATCATTATCACATCCCATTTGACGCCGTAGAGAGCGTCGCTGCATCTGCCGGGAGTTTTCGGTCCCGTCGTTCCGGTACATCCGGCAAAAAGAAGCACCCCAAAAAGCAGAATCAATCCGAATCTACGCATCGCTCTTCTCCAGAACATCGGCTATAAGTTCGATCGGGTTTTTGAAAACCGCTTTGGAGTCGGCCCTATACAGGGAGTCGCTTATCTGCATACGGCAGGCGCTGCACTCGGCCGCTACGATATCCGCACCGGTTTCGTTGATCATGGCGGCTTTGGGCTTGCCGGCCGCCTCCGCAAGATGAAACTTCTCTGTTTGAATCGTCACACCGCCGAAGCCGCAGCAGCGGTTGGGGTCGCTCATCTCCGCCATCTTGTAGTTCTGCCCGAGCAGAGCTCTCGGCTCTTTGTAGACTCCCTGTACCTTTCTGGCGTGACACGGATCATGATACGTTACCAGCAGATCGGATGCGACTCCGCTGTTTTCAAGCAGCGAGGGAAGCTCTGTGCATTTTGCGAGCCACTCTGTCGCCATGTATATCTTTTCGTTCAGCTTTTCGGCTCGTGCAGCCCATTCATCCATGCCGCGGTTTTTGAAAAAGACGGCCCAGTCGTGCTTGATCATCGCCGAGCAGGTAGCCTCCGGTACGATGATGGCATCGACTTCGTCGATGAAACTCTCGAAATATTCTATATTGCTTTTTGCCAGAGCCTCTACAGTCGCAAAATCTCCCGTGAAATATGCAGGTGCCGCACAGCACTTCTGGTCCTTGGCGAAAAAGATGTCGATCTCGAGCCTTTTTAGAATCTTGACCAAAGAGTGGCCGATGCCGGTGTAGTTGTAGTTGGCAAGACATCCTATGAAGATGGCCACCCGCCCTTTACCGCCGTGATCGAGCCGCTCCCTGTATGAGTTCAGTACGCTGGTGGCGGCCATAGAAGGGAGCAGACGGTCCTTTTTGATGATCGGAAGATCGAATCTTGGAATCAGGCCGCCTCTTTTTTGGTCCGATTTTACCGCACACGATTTGAAGACGTAGCCCAGCTTGCTGGCGATATCCATCACCTTTCTGTGACGCAGGAGGAAAAAGAAGAGACGTTTGTACCATGCTATGCCGTATCTGTCGGCGATCTCCTTTCGCACCTCCTCGATCACCATATCGGTAGGAAGGTCGTTGGGGCAGACATCGACACAGTTGGTGCACAAAAAGCAGCTTTCGAAGATCTGCTTGGCGTTTTGATCTATATCGAGTTCACCGCGTTCGTGGGCCCCAAGCAGATCGATAAACCCGCGCGGACTCGTCGTTTCGTCCGGGTTGACCTGGTGGATGGTGCAGACCGGTATACACTTTCCGCACTTGATGCAGGCGTCGCTGATAGATGTGTAGTTGAACATCCGCTCTTATACCGTTTTGCTGAAGGTTTTTTTGCTCGATGCATGCTTTTGCATATATGCGTCAAACGGCATCGCTATGTTTCGTATCACCAGTGTACCGGTCTGTGAAACGGTGATCGCATCGTCTGTTATCTGCACGAGTCCCTCTTCCACCATCGGCTCCAGCTCCTGCAGAGCGTCGGCGAAGTAGTTCGCAAAATCTATACCGAACATCTTTTCGATCTTTTTTATATCGAGTTTGAAGTTGCTCATCAGATCCATTATGACCGCTTTTCGCACCAGGTCGTCCTCGTTTAGCTCCACTCCGCGCCAAAACGGCAACCTTCCGGCATCTATGGCCGCTTCATATTCGGGCAGTTCCTTGTAGTTTTGCGCATAGTAGTCCGCACCTTCTCCGATGCTGGTGAGTCCGATTCCCAGCAGATCTACGCCGCCTCTGGTGGTGTAGCCCTGGAAGTTTCTGTGCAGCTCACCCTTCTCGATCGCCTGAAACAGCTCGTCTTCGGGCTTGGCGAAGTGGTCCATTCCGATCATTTTGTAGCCGTTGCTCGTAAAGTAGTCTATAGTGTGCTGTAAGATGGCCAGCTTCACGTCGGGACTGGGTATGGTCGTCTCGTCGAGTTTGCGCATCGTCTTTTTGAGCCATGGTACGTGAGCGTAGTTGAATACCGCGAGTCTGTCCGGATCGAGAGAGCGCGCAAGCTCGAGTGTCTTTTTGAAGCTCTCGAGCGTCTGGAACGGCAAGCCGTAGATCAGGTCGATGTTGATACTCTCGATACCGTAGCGTCTGGCCAGATCGACCGCCTCTTTGGTGATGTCGTACGGCTGAATGCGGTGTACAGCCTGCTGTACGACCGGCTCGAAGTCCTGTACGCCGAAACTTATACGGCTGAAGCCGTGCTTTTTGAGCACCTTCATCTGCTCTTCGTTGAAAAATCTCGGATCTATTTCGCAGCTCACTTCGGCATCTTCTGTGAAGTTTGGAAAGTGGCCTTTTAGTGTCGTCATGATATCGTCAAGCTGTTCGGCGCTGAAGAATGTAGGAGTGCCGCCTCCGAAGTGAAACTGTACGACATCGCTGGATGTATCCATACTCGAAGCCAGAATTTCGAACTCCCGTTTGAGGTAGTCGATATATCTGCTCTTCTTCTCCTCTTTGGATGTGAAGACGACGTTACATCCGCAAAAGTAGCAGGCACTGCGACAAAAGGGGAGGTGGATATAGATAGAGAGCGGCTTTTTGGCATCCCGGCCCGCCAGTTTTTCGAGGTATCTGTCGTAGGTGAAATCTTCGCCAAACTCCACTGCCGTCGGGTAACTGGTATATCTTGGACCCGGCTTGGAGTATTTTACGAACTGCTTGAAATCTATCATGATCTAACCGCTCCTTGGATATGCCGCATACTGCTGCGGCCTTAAAATTGCCTGCATTTTTCCATAATTTCCATAAATAAGCGCTAAATGCGGGGGAATAGTTTACAAGAAGGCGCAAGGGCAGCGGCTTCTTATCTTCTCGCTCTTTCAAACAGAGTGCCGAAATCGATCCAGATACTTCATTTCAGGTCGTCGATTTTCACACTCTTCGTATCCGGGATCGAGTGAGGATTTCAAGGCAAATATCGGATACTTCAACGACTCTCCACTTTTACGGGAGTCGAAGGAGACAAAGGGCTGTATGCCCTCTATCGGTTTCCGTTCCCTCCCCCCGTATCAGATGCGCAGCGACGCTATCTATCTCCAGCCTCTCTTTACAATTTCGCTCGACTCTTTGTAGGGGTATTTTCTGACAAGCTCTTCGATAGATAGCTTCTGATCGCCGGAACGCATGAAGTGTATCAGTGTGACAGAAGCCCAGTAGTCGTTTTCATACTCCGTTCCTGCGAGCTCTTTGGGCACACCTTTTCTGTTTACCGTGTGGCACGCCGCACAGGTGACAGGCCCGGTATACTTGCCGTCCGGACTGTACTGGAGTGCTTGTTCGTGCGTAGTTAGATCGACTGTGTGTCTGGGCCCTTCGTATCGCGCGGAGTATAGACCGTGAATAGATTCGTGGCAGCTTTGGCAGGCCAGGTCGCCGTGCGCTTTCGAGTATCGATAGAGCGAGAGCTTGTTTGGCTGATCGATCGGAAAGTAGTCTCCTCCCATACTCTCTACGAATGGGGCGAGGTGGCAGTCCGCACAGTGAGGCTCGCTCGCACTCAGCCACCAGTCGCTTCCGGCCGAAACCGCACTATACGGTACGGCTTCTCCTTTCGGATAGTTCCATGGTTTCAGATCGAGCCCATCGTGGGATATATTTTTGACGAGGGTGGCGGATTTGTGTTCCGTATAGTATTTCAGTACTTCGTTTTCTCCGGTGGTTTTCGGATCCGCAAGCTCCTTGAATCGCTCCTTGTCTCCGCCGGTCATTGCGGCCACTATCTCGTCCATCGTACGGTTTCGCAACGTTTTTCCTTCGAGGCGCTGTACGTTTTCAAGATCGTCGGTACGATAGAAGGTCTGGGCTATTTTGTTGTGGCAGTTGGTACAGTAGAGGCCGCGCATCTTTTCGACTCTTTTGCCGTTCTCATCCTTCATACTCACTTCGTTGAGCATATACTTTCCGTATTCGTTCAGGAAAAAGGGCGGTTTGGCCTCCGGGTTTGTATGGGCGTCTCTGCGCAGATAGCATCCGCCCCCGCTCTCTCTTACATCCTTGTCGCTAAAGCGCGCCTTGCCGTATCTGTCGAAAACTCTGAATGGGTTGGTGTCGTCGTTCATCGACGGGTCCTGGAAATGGGTCGGATGGCACGCCTGGCACGACTGGCTGCGCCCGGCCGCATCCGGCATCGGTACCATCGCAAGATGAAAAGCGTGTATAGCTTCGGTCAGAGGTTTCGCTTTTACGGCTTTGTAGCCTGTAGCCGTGGGTCTTGGGGATTGCAGATTGCCGGATATGTTGTCGCCGTGGCAGTCCGCACAGTTTACCGGTCCGGTTTTTCCGAGTCTGTTTCCCGGAGCGTCGGGCTTGTAGTCTGATAGAAAGTTCGTTTTGTGGTGGGCGTCGTGCAGTGAGAGGATATTTATCGACGATTCGGCCAGCCTTGCCATATATTCGCTCGTATCGGGATAGCTTTTCCAGTAGTCGTACTCTTTATCCGAATATTCGAGCCCCTCTTCTCTTGCCATCTGCGCCGCTACTCCTTCTCTTGAATGGCAGGCGTAGCAGTTTGGAATATCGACCGGGTTGGTCCCGAAATACTCTATGATCCTCTTTTGTTCATCGAGTATCGGCTTTCCGTCACCGGAGCGAAGCTGTACTACCGAGTATTGAAACGGCTGAAAGTCTTTCTGGGTGACGGAGCGTATCGTACCGCGTCTGCGGCTGTCGTTGAATGCCGTCAGGGGAAGTCCCAGAGCGTCCCAGATATACGATGCCGTAAGCGTCAGCGGTACATTTTTCACGGCAGGCACCATGGTATCGGTAAAGACTACGTTGGAGCCGTCCCCGTCGGCATACTCCATATAGCCTCCCGCCATCGGTTTGCCGCTCGGGCCCGAATCGTAGCGCACTCTTATCTGCTCGCCGATCCTGAGTCTTTTTGTCTCGTTGGCATCGGCTGGAAGCGTTCCTTCGAGATCCTTGTATATAAACAGATGGGTCCAGACATAGTTTGCCATATTGTCTCCGGGAGAGTCGAAGTGCCCGTCGCCGTCTACATCCTTGGCAACCGACCAGTAGCGCATCTTGTTCCCCTCGCTGTAGGAGTTGTCTTTTGTGTAGTAGTAGAGCTTTACACTGTCGGACGGGCTGAGAAGCTTCGGTGTTTCGCCGCCCATGCCGGAACGAACAGTCTGCGCCTGTATCGAATTGTATGGAGGGATTACGCAGCAGTAGCTCATGTCAAAACCGACACAGTGCATACCGAGTTCGTAGTTTACAAAGATATTGTAACTGTTTAGAGGTTCGTAGTACCCTTTT
>JAMONQ010000077.1 GCA_027065635.1 Campylobacterales bacterium
GATGCGAAAGCACGAAAGAGAGATCTGCCCGAAAAGTCCGTGATGCTGATGTTCGATGACGGTTACAAGAGCTTTTATACACGTATCTTTCCATTGTTGAAACTCTATGACTATCCGGCTGTTTTCGCACTTGTCGGAAAGTGGCAGGAGACACCAATGGGCGAGAAGTTCAGATACGGAACCGTACCCAAACCGAGATCCCTTCTTCTTTCATGGAGGGAGGTCAAGGAGATGATGGATTCCGGTCTCATAGAGATAGCGTCACACGGTTACGACGCCCACTACGGGATCATCTCGAATCCTCAAAAAAATACAAGACCGTTTTACAATACTTTTATGTACAAAGATGGACGATACGAGAGTGTAAAAGAGTATATAAAAAGGGTGGAAGCCGATATCAAAAGATCGAGCGATACTCTCTTCAAACATACCGGCAAGAGGCCGAGAATCATCGTCTGGCCTTACGGTGCATACAACTCGACTGTCGTAGAGATAGCCGGAAAGTACGGAATGAAGATAACAGCCTCTTTGGATGACGGGCAAAACACTCTCGAAGATGTCGGGGTATTAAAGAGGTTTCTTATAGGAAACGATGCCGATCTCGGTGACTTCATCTGGAGTGTAAAGCCGTATGACGACGGCTTTAAAAGGGCACTTTTTGTCGATATAGACAATATTTACGACTCCGATCCGCAGATAGCTGATGAGAGACTCGGCATGGTGCTCGATACTATCAAAAAGATCGCCCCGACCGATGTTTTTGTGAAAGGGTACAGCGATACCGACGGAGACGGAGTTGCGGATGCGCTCTATTTTCCAAACGGGGTGCTTCCTGTAAGGGCCGATCTTCTTTCGAGAGTGGTATGGCAGATAAAGAGTAGAACCGGATATACGCGCGTTCATGTTCAGATGCCGTTACAAAGATACAGGTTCGACGCTAAAAGAGCGGATGTTGAAAAAGCTGTCGAAGATTTATATCTCGATATGGCCAAGTATACTTTTTTTCACGGTGTGGCTATGGAGTGGGAGTACAGTCCGGATGCCGACTTCAAAAAGGTTCTGAAGCTGATCGACAATATCGAAAAGGGTGTAGAGAGATTTTCGATGAGGCACAAGCTCTCTTTGGTTACTGACGCAAAAACGGTACCCGATATGAAAGAAAAGGCATCATCGGTTTTGAATAGGTTCGATTTCGTAATCGCGGGAATGGAAAATATGAATATTACAGAAAGGGATTTTGGCCTTTTTATACGCACCATCAAAGAAGTCGACAACGGCAATCTGTTGATAAAGTTCGATGATGTCGGTCAGGACGAAGCGAAAATATCAAGAATGATGCACCTATTGAGTATCGAAGGTGTGATGGACTTCGGTTACGAGAGGCGCGACTATATAGAGTGGGATGTCAGCCCCGGATTCATGAAGTCATTTTCACTGAACTACGATCCCTTTGTAAAGATGTGAAGATGTTGGAGCAGTTTTCACCTTTGGCGTCAACGGTGGCTGCATTGTCGGCCTTTATATACCTTTATCCTGTGATGATGGCCTATATATGGATGACCGGAGCTTTATACTACTTTTTCAAGTGGGAGTATAAAGAGGCGGACAAGAAAGCCCCTCCCCCTCTTGAGAGTTATCCGATGGTTTCAATAATAGTTCCATGCTATAACGAGTCGGAGAATGTCGAAGAGGTGATAGAGCATTTAGACAGGATCAACTACCCAAACTATGAGATAATAGCCATAAACGACGGTAGCAGGGACGATACGGCCGAAAAGCTCATAGCTCTGCTCGATCGCTACGAAAAGCTGAGAGTTGTCGACTTCATTCTGAACCAGGGTAAGGCGACGGGACTGAATATGGGAGCAATGGCTGCGAAAGGGGAGTATCTTGTATGTATAGACGGGGATTCTTTGCTCGATCCGGATTCAGTATCCTGGATGGTGAGACTCTTTTTGAAAAATCCGCGTCTTGGAGCGATCACCGGGAACCCGAAGGTAAGAAACAGATCCACCGTTCTTGGAAGATTGCAAGTGGGCGAGTTTTCGGCGATTATCGGCCTCATAAAAAGAGCACAGAGAATCTACGGAAAAATCTTCGCCGTCTCTGGTGTAGTGACTGCGTTTAGAAAGTGTGCCGTACACGATGTCGGATACTGGAGTACAGATATGATAACAGAGGATATCGATATGTGCTGGAGACTTCAGATCCGCCACTGGGATGTGATATTCGAACCGAACGCTCTTTGCTGGATATTGATGCCGGAGACTATATCAGGCCTCTGGAAACAGAGGTTGCGCTGGGCACAGGGAGGAGTAGAGGTACTGTTTAGATACTGGAAGATTTTTCTGCACACGGAGCAAAAAAGGATGTGGCCGATATTTTTCGAGTATATGATCAGCATACTCTGGTCATTTTCGCTTCTGATCGTGGCGATCATGTCCGTTTTGCTCGCTGTGGGAGAGTTTCCTGTCTGGTATGAAAGCGGCTCTATATATGCCGTGGCTCTCGGAGTCACTTTTATATTGCAGTTTCTTGTC
>JAMONQ010000078.1 GCA_027065635.1 Campylobacterales bacterium
CCGGTCGGAATTTTCTCTCCAGATACGGATATAACGGAAGCGTATAGACAGACCATGGCGGTAGCAGGATGCAAGAAAGAGCCGCGTTATCCGAAATTCTCTTTCAATAAACGGGTTTGGGAAGAGACGATACTGAAAAGGCGTTCGGTAAGAGCGTTTGCCCCGCAACCGATAAAAAAAGGAGAGTATGAAGCGCTGATGGAGATAGTCGGCGCACCGGTACCCTCCGACTGTGACGAGGCGGTACAGATCTATGCGGTCGTCAACCGTGTGGAGGGGATGGAGCCCGGGGTCTATCTCGGCCGGACACTTTTAAAAAAGGGTGACTTCAGCGAAAGAGCCGGCTACCTCTGTCTGGAGCAGGAGCTGGGCAGAGAGAGCGCGGTGACCTTTTTTCTGCTTTCTAAAGGGTGCCGCTACAGGCCCCTGTATATCAAGGCGGGAATTCTCGGGCACCGTATCTATCTTGCCTCCGGCTACCTGGGTTTCGGGTGCAGCGGGATAGGAGCCTATTACGACGATGAGGTCGCGAAGTTTCTCGAAAGCGATGCCATGGTCCTGTACGCACTGGCTGTCGGTCACGAAAAGAGATGAGCGGTTAAACCTTTTTCATTTTTTTATCTTTGGCCCCAAGCGATAACATGATACAATAGAGACATGAAATTTTATAACAAAAACCTATGGCCGGCGACACTTATGAAGTGTGCGCTGATCGTGCTGATCGGGATGATTCTCTATTTTGGCATCGAGCGCTACAGCAAAGCGGAGATCGATTCCGTCGCGAGACAGACCGTTACGACGCAAAAGAGGCTGATAGAGCTTCAGATGGAAGCGTTCAGGATGGAGTCGGATACCATCTCGGATCTGATTTTCGACATAGAGACGAAAAAACTGATGTTCGATGTGCAAAACGGAGAGGACGCGGAAAAAATACGCAAAGAGCTCCTGGCGTATTATCTTCCCGTCTATGAAAAGCTTTCGAGGCACAACCTGAGGCACCTGCAGTTTCACCTGCCTGACGGGCGCTCCTTTCTTCGGGTCCATCAGCCAAAGAACTACGGTGACTCCCTTCTTTTCCGCCCCTCGATCGAGAGAGTGATACATACGCACAAGCCGGTATACGGTTTCGAGATAGGAAGAAATTACGGGGCCTACAGGGCTGTCTATCCGCTCTTTTACCGGATGGAGTATGTCGGCAGTGTCGAACTCTCTTTCGCTTTCAGCGCCATGAAAACGGCCCTTGAGGCAGTCGGCGGCGGTCTCAGCCGATATTTCCTCGTGATCGATGAGGCGCTGCTGAAAAAGAGTACCGGCAAAAAAGAGCTTGAAAACTACCGCCCCTGCTTTATAGACGAAAAGTTCGTGATAGAAAACAAGATAGGCAAGGGTGCGCGCCTGCTCAAAGAGTCGGGGTATAAAGTCTCACTTCTTCCCTACCGGGAGTTCTACACCATTTTGCGAAACCAGGAAGTGGGCCAGGAGGTACTCTATACGGTCAGTTTCATTCCTCTGAAACTCGTAAGCGACGGCTACGGCGGATACTATATCATCGTCCATAAAGATACCGGTGCGCTTGCACAGGTCTTCTCGATGACGCGAATCGCCTATTTTGCAGTCGGCCTGCTGGTACTGGTACTGCTGATTCTTACCATTATGGTGCATATCTACAGGCTTAAAGCACACGCCGCCGATATCGATACCCTTACGGGAGTCTACAACCGCAGAGGGTGCATGAAGCGGCTGAAAAACGGCAACAAAAGGTATGCGCTGCTGTATATAGATATAGATCACTTCAAGAAGATAAACGATACCTACGGCCATGACGTCGGAGACAATGTGCTCAAAGAGGTGGCAAGACTCATAACGGCGCATATACGAAAAGATGACGTATTCTGCCGCCAGGGCGGAGAGGAGTTCCTGCTCTTTGTCGCCAACGCTTCCGAACCGCAGGCCGCTGCAATCGCCGAGAAGCTGCGCAAGCATATACAGTTTCACAAATTCGAAAAAGTCGGCAATATCACCGTCAGTGTGGGAATAGCCATACGTGAACGAAACGAATCGATAGGTTCTCTGATCGCCAGAGCCGACAAGAATCTCTACAGGGCCAAAAACAGCGGAAGAAACAGGGTGGTTTCGGAAGAGAAGAAAGATTCGGATTGACAAATGGTCGGAGTGGCGGGATTTGAACCCGCGGCCTCTACCACCCCAAGGTAGCACGCTAACCAGGCTGCGCCACACCCCGACATGAAAGTGGAGTGCAATTATACCAAATATTTACGTTCTTGCAAGCGTTCTACTCGAGAATATCTTCATAGAAGTCGTAACATGAGATAAAATAGATGCCGTTTTGCTTTTTGATGCGCTTGTCGCCCTTTTTGTAGGCCTTTTTGAACCGTTTGACAACCTGTTTGGCTCTGTTGTAGTTGTACTGCTTTCTTTGAATCAGGTCGCCAAGTGGAATCCAGCACTCCTCTTCGTCTTCCGCCGCACTCTTTTTCTTC